>JAGQIB010000605.1 GCA_020431545.1 Gemmatimonadota bacterium | reverse complement strand
CCGTCGGCTCGCGCCGGAGCCGACTCCTCGTGCAGTCGCGCCTGGATCCCCGGCCACAGATCCCGCGCCGGCTCGACCTCCCGCGGCAGACGCCGGATCGCATCCGCCAGCTCGGGGGCGAGCTCCTCTTCGTGCCGTTCCTGCTCGCTCATCTCGTCAGAACCTCCCTCAGCAACCGCCGCGCACGGTGCAGCTGCGCGCGCCAGGTCCCCTCCGCGGTGCCGGTCGCGGCCGCGATCTCGCGGTGCCGCCAACCCTCCACGTCGTGCAGGACGAAGGCCATCCGCGCCCCTTCGGGCAGCGTCGCGATCGCCCGCTCCAGGTCGATCGCGCCCTCGATCGAGATCGGCGCCACCGCCGGCGACGGCACCTCGCCGTCCTCCGAGAGCATCTCCGGCCGACGTTTCCCCGCCCGCTTGCGGTCCAGCACCGAGTTGACCGCGAGCCGGTGGAGCCAGGTCGAGAGCGACGCCCGCCCCTCGAACGTGTCCAACCGCCGCCAGGCCTTCACGAACGTCTCCTGCACCGCATCCTGCGCCTCGTCCTCGTTGCCCGTGAGCCGCACGCACAGGGCGTGAACCCGACCCACGTGCGTCCGGTAGATCCGCTCGAAGGCCGCCAGATCCCCCTCCACCGCCGCCCGCACCGTCTCGCGCGGCACCAGAGGTGTCGGGTCGATCGGCAGGGCCGCCGCGGGCTCGTGAGGCATCGTGTTCAGGGGTCTCCTCCGCGTTCAAACCTGGGACGCCGGCCGCCCCCCGAACGCTTACCGCCGTGGTTCGGAAATTGTGTCCGGGACCGGGAACGGCTTCCGGATGCCAGGGATGGTGGCACCCGAGCACCGGCGATGGCCAGGACGGACTCGCCGCCCGGCCCCGCGGGGGCCAGACACAATTTTCGAACCACGACGTGGAGGAAACGGGGGGTCCGGGGTACTCTCGTATCCCGTCGATCGACCCCTGGGAGAGGCCATGAACGTCTGCGTCTATTGCTCCTCGAGTGACCGGGTGCCCGAGAAGTACTTCGAGGTGGCCCGGGCGCTGGGCCGCCTGCTCGGCGAGCGGAAGAACAACCTCGTGTTCGGCGGTGGCAACACCGGCCCGATGCACGCCCTCGCCATCGCCGTGAAGGAGTCGGGGGGCCGCGTGCTGTCGGTGATCCCGAAGCTCTTCGACGAACGCGGGCTGACCTACGACCACTCCGACGAGCTCGTGGTCACGAAGGACCTGCAGGAGCGCCGAATGACGATGATCAAGCACTCGGACGTGTTCCTGGCGCTGCCGGGCGGGTACGGCACGCTCGAGGAGATCACCGAGAATCTCGTGCTTCGCCAGCTGCACCTGCACCAGCGGCCGCTCGCCCTCGTGGACGTCGATGGTTTCTGGAAGCCGTTCACCGCTTTCCTGGATCAGCTCACGGAGGGCGGATTCGTGAAGCCGGAGCACCGCGCGCTCGTGCACGTGGCGGAATCGCCGGAGTCGGCGCTGGCCTTCGTGGATCGCTACGCGCCGGTCGACGTTCCGGACAAGTGGGGCGACTGAGCGGATCCCGGAGGGCGTTCCGTCCGCACCCGTCCGCCCGGTGGATGGGCGCCCGGTGGATGGGCGCCCGGTGGATGGGCGCCCGGTGGATGGCGGGCTAGCCCCGGACGCGGGCCGACGAGTCGATCACGCGCCAGTGGCCGTCGACTTCCGGCGTGATCGTACCGCGGTCGCGAATCCACTGCTCGATCAGGCCGCGCATCTCCTTCCCCGTCCGCTCGACCACGCGCGCACGGGTGAGCGCGCGGTAGCCGCCGCCACCCTGGGCGCGGTAGCTCGTGAGCGCGAGCGTGAGACGCTCCTGCGCCGGAAGTTCCTCCCCACGGAACGTCAGCGACACGATGCGTCGGCCGATCGGCTGGGCCGGGTCGATCACGTACTCGGCGCCCGCGATCACGTCGTGATTGTAGTGGCCGAAGCGGGGATCGAGCGGGGGAAGCTCGCCGCTCTCTCCGGGGCCCGCGTAGGCGAGCGCCGTCTCCTCCAGGTACTCCAGGACGTCGCCCACGGTGATCTCGAGGATCGTGAGGTCGTTCTCGAACGGATAGATCCGGAAGACGTCACGACGCCGGATCGGACCGGCGGCGAGCTCCTCGTGCAATCGGAACAGCGCCGTGGACGAGATGTCCGACTTCGCGGCCTCCAGCTGGACCCGATGGAAGAGGGAGAGGATCGCGTTGTCCTCGTAGCGCGCTCGTCCGACCCGGAAGGGCGCACTCGCCTCGCCGAGGACGACGTCCATCTCGCGACGCTCGAACGCGAGCTCCTCCTCGAACGCGGCCGCGAAACCGGGATCCGCGGAATCGCACTCCGTGCGATGCTGCGTGACGTCGACCGCGGGGCGGTCCGAGCCGTTCCACGCGAGGCTCACCTCCCCCACCCCGAGTCCGCCCCACCCGGCCTGAATCGCCGCCACGCCCGTCCGGCCGCGACGCTCGTCGAACCGGTGGGTGTGCGCCATCAGGAGGACGTCGATGCCCTCGACCTCGTTCGCGATCTGCGCGCCGGGATTCTCGGCGGGGACCGGCTCGACGAGACCACCGTCGGTGACGCCGGACCACCCGAGGTGAGCGGCGACCACGACCGCGTCCGCCTGCTGGCGCAGTCGCGGCACCCACTCGTGCGCCGCGCGAACCGCGTCCACGAAACGCAGACCGCCGTAGTTCCACGGCTCCTCCCAGCGCGGCACTTGCGGCGTGGTGAGTCCGAGAACCGCGATCCGACGTCCGCCGCGCTCGAACACGTGGTACGGCTCGAAGAACGGCTGGTCGTCGGCTCCGAGCACGTTCGCGGCGAGCAGCGGACACGGGAGATCGCGACGCAGCGCCTTCAGGAAATCCAGGCCGAAGTTGAACTCGTGGTTGCCCACGACCATCGCCTCGCAACCGAGAACGTCCAGCGCCCGTACCATCGGGTGCGGTCGCGCCGGCGCCTCGCGCGCGCGGAGCCAGGAGAGCGGCGTGCCCTGGGCGAGATCACCGAG
The DNA here is from genome assembly GCA_020431545.1 of Gemmatimonadota bacterium. Classification (GTDB taxonomy): domain Bacteria; phylum ARS69; class ARS69; order ARS69; family ARS69; genus JAGQIB01. Next base: position 2,700 of record JAGQIB010000605.1, on the reverse strand, counting down.
ATCGAGGTAGATCGCGTCCGGGACGCGGGCCCGGACCTCGGCGAGATGGGTCGCGACCCGGGTCGCCCCGCCGGGGAAGTCCCGCTGGGTGAGGGGATCCACGTGGCCCAGTCGGCCGTGCAGATCGCTCGTGAAGAGGAGAGTCACGCGGTCGCTCATGTTGCCTCCGGGGGGGACGCACGAATCCTCGACGATAGCGGTTTCGTGGCCATTCGGCACGGGGAAGCGTGTCGGTTCACCTCATCCTCGCGAGCCGCCGATCGCGAGAAGCCCATTCCGCCGGGTTCCGGCGCCGCCCCGACCGGCCCGGGCCTTGCTTCCCTTCCCCGGGAACCCCAAACTCGCGCTCGCGCGCAACGAGGTGGACCCATGCCCCGGCCCCGGCCTCACCCGATCCCCGCGATCCTCCTCGCGGCCGCCGTCTCCGCGGTCGCCATCTCCGCGTCCGCGGCGCCCGCCCCGCGACCCACGTACCCCGTGGAGCCGCCTTCCGTCGCCGACACGACCAAGTTCTGGACGCTCGCGGTGGAGGACACGCTGGACGAGCCTCTCCTCACGTTCCGGTCCACGCCGATCCCGGTGCGTGCGAGGCGGCTCCGCATCGGCGACATCGTCCAGCGCTGCCTCGACGCGGAGAACACCGCGCGCGCCCACATCGATCGCTACGAGGCCACCGTGCTCTCCAAGATGATCGCGTGGATCGGTCCCGAGGCGACGCCCGACCGGCAGCTCGTCTCCGAGAACGTGGAGAAGATGATCTGGACGCCGGAACGGGAGCGCGTTCTGCCGCTGAAGCGCGAGCAGTACATCCTGAAACACGGCGAGCGCGAGCCCTGGGACGACGATGCCGCGATCTCGATCGGCTACCGCGATTTCAACGACCTCCCGTTCTACCTCGAAGACGTGGACGACTACCGATTCGAGATCCGCTCCCGCGAGATCGTGGACGACCGGGTGATCTACGAGGTCGCGCTCGAGCCGAAGTCCGACTTCGAGATCGCGCCCAAGGGTGTGATCTGGATCGATTCCACGGAGTTCCGGATCCTGCGCGAGGAATTCGAGTTCGGCGACCGCGTCCCGATGCCGCTGTTCGTCAAGAGCGTCGGGCCGTTCGTGCGCGAGCGCGTGCGGATCGGCGACACGTGGGCCTGGAGCCGGTTCCTCATTCGCGTGGAGCTGCGCATGGGCTACCTTCGCTTCCTCGAAGGCAACATCCCGGACGGCCTGGAGATGCAGGTGGAGTTCCGCGACGTTCAGATCCACGAGAAGCCGGTCGGCATCGATCGCGACGCGGACGTGCCGGAAGCCGGGGAGGTGGCGGAATGAACGCCGGATACTCGAGGCTTCGTGCCGCGCTACTCCCGCCGTTCGATCCGACGGCCGTCCTCGCCGCGCTCCTCCCCCCATTCGGTCCGGCCGCCGTCCTCGCCGCGCTCCTCTTCACGATTCCGTCGGCCGTCCTCGCCGCGGATGCCGACTCCCTGTCGGCCGGCGTCGACTCGTCGAGCGTGAATCCCGCCGCCCGCGACACGACGACCCCGGCCGACTCCGCCGCCGCTCGTCCGCTCGACTCGTACCTCCGGAATCTCTCCGGACGACGCGACGACGAATTCGCGCTGGAAGCTCTCTCGATCTCGGACGCGGAGGTGGACAGCCTCATCCGCGTGTTCGAGGCGGGCGGCGGCGAGCCGCTCGTCCGGGACGGTGACGTCGGCCCGGCACCCACGGACTGGCGCTTCGACGTCGAGCTCGGCGCGGCCCGCTTCAACCGGGTCGAGGGTCTGAACGTGATGCCCGCCCTCACGATCCGGCCGCCCACCGCGCGACGGATCTGGGGACACGCGCGCGCCGGCTGGGGCTGGGCCGCCGGCGAACCCACGTGGCGCGGGGAGATCGGCATCCCGCTGACCCGCAACCTCCGCGCGCCCACGCTCATCCTCGCGCACGAGCGCGACGTGTTCGCGTACGGCGCCGGCGGTCTGCCCGGCAACTCCGTGCTCGCGCTCACCGTCGCCGACGACCTGAACGACTACTACCGCGGACAGGGATGGTCCGCGCAGCTCGGCTGGACGCCGGGACGTCTCGGAGTCTCGCTCGAGCTGGCGGAGGAAAAGCAGGAGTCCCTCCCGAACGAGACGGACTTCGCTCTGTTCGAGGACGGCACGCAGTATCGCGTCAACCCGAGCATCGACGACGTGACGCTGCGCATGACCCAAGCCCGGATCCGTGTCGGCGACGAGGCGCTCGACCGGCTGGCCGGTGATCTGTGCGATCAGGTCGAAGTCCTTGTCGAGGTGGAGCACGGTGAGGTCTGCCAGTTCGGCGGTGGCCGCGATCAGGAGATCAGGAATCGAGGGCGCTCTGTGTTGGCCGCGTTCGGCAAGCGCCGACTGCAGCTCGAGCGCTCGATCCTCGATCCGGGGTGTCAGGTACTCGACAGGCATGGACGAGATCGGCGGGTAAGCCAGCAGCGTGCGATGGTCTGCGACGGTGCGGGCGGAGTAGCCGACCTCCAAACGCGTGACCGTGGAGATCCGGACGAGGCCGCGTTCGATCCGACTGGCCCACTCGGCAGGGTCGATGGCTGCGCTCAGACGTACGAGTGCGGACTTGTCGACGAGCCAGGAAGTCACGACCAGGCGCCGGACATGACGTCCGGGTCGTCGAGATCACCGGCGAGGGTGGCGACGCGGTCGAGGT
>JAGQIB010000604.1 GCA_020431545.1 Gemmatimonadota bacterium | reverse complement strand
CGGCGACGGCGACTGCGACGGCGGCCGACGCCCGGCGGCAAGGGGCCGAACGGTAGGGTCTCCGAGAGAAAATCCGGCGGCCACGGGAACCTGACCCGCGGGTCCGAAGTAGACGAGGAGACGCGTCCGGCGAGCATCCGATCGGCGGTCCGTCGCCCCGGCTGGACTTCCCCCGCTCCGGTGCCGTCACCGGGAAGGACCGCCCGCATGATCCGCCCGTCACGCCCGTCGCCGCCCATGCGGCGCGTCACCTCGTCTCTCTCGATCCTCGGCCTCGCACTGTGGGCCGGCGCCGTTCTCGCCGGACCGGCCGCGGCCGATCCCCCCGAGGCCGCGGTCACCGCGGCCCAGAACGGATCGACGCCCGGTTCGATCGAGGCCGCCGACTTCCGGCTCGAGGACTACCGCGGAAAGTTCGTCTATCTCGACTTCTGGGCCTCGTGGTGCGAGCCCTGCCAGCGCTCGTTCCCGTGGCTCGCGCATCTGGAACATCTGTACGGGAAGAGCGGTCTCGCGGTGGTCGCCGTGAACGTCGACCACGAGCGCAAGGCGGCACGGAAGTTCCTCGATCGACACCCGGCCGCGTTCCCCGTGGTCTGGGATCCGAAGGGCGAGATCGCAAGGACCTGGAACGTGGAGGCGATGCCGAGCGGCTTCCTCATCTCGCCGGAGGGGGAGAAGCTCTCGGAGCATCGCGGTTTCCGGGACGGCGACGCCTCGGCGATCGAGGCCGAAGTGGCGGCGGCGATCGCGCAGCAGGACCGGGAAGCCTCGACGGGAGCGGGATCGTGAGCGCGCCGCGCTCCCGCCCCCGTGCGCTCGGCCGGATCGCGCTGCTGGCCCTGCTCCTGTGTCCCGCGCCCGTCCTGTCCGGCTGCGCCACGCTCGGGGTGGAAGCCTGGGACCGCGATCAGCTCGCGCGTCCCGAGATGAAGCTCGGGGCGAACGCGACCGAGGACGCGATCGACGATCACATCTACTTCAGCAAGGAAGCCTCCAGCGGTGGTCGGGGATTCGGCGGAGGCGGATGCGGATGCAACTGAGCCGTTCCTCCTCCGAGCTGCGTTCCGGGCTCGCGGCGGCGACCGTCGCACTGCTCGGAGCGGCCCCCGCGCCGGCGCGCGCCACGGAGGCGACGTCGTCCGCGCTGCTGTACACCGAACCGAATCGAGTCACCGCGTTCGAGACGCGTGCGGACTTCACCCGTCAGCTGAGCCGCGAACGCGTCCTGCGCTACAGCTTCACGCTGGACGCGTTGACCGGCGCCTCGCCGAACGGCGCGCTCCGGGCCGGCGTGCCGCAGACGTTCACGGGCCCGTCCGGCACGGCGAGCTATCGCGTCGCTCCCGGGCAGACTCCGCTGGACGACTCGTTCCACGACACCCGCTACGCGGGCTCGCTCAGTGTCGATCTGCCGGTCGGCCGCCTCACGACGAGCACGCTCGGGCTGAACCTCTCCACGGAGCGCGACTACTTCTCGGCCGGCGTGAGCGCGCGGCTCGCGCGCGATCTGTTCCGTCGCAACACCACGATCGCGATCGGAGTGTCCGGGTCGGCGGATCTCGTCCGGCCTTTCGGGGGCACGCCGGATCCGTTCGGCCTCGTGTCGGCGACCGTCTCGGAGCCGGAAGACGTGACGTCGACCGGCGCCTCCGGCGGCTTCGGCCGCGACGAAGGCGAGGGCGGCGAGGGCGTGCCGCAGGGTTCGGAGGGGAAGCAGGTGGCCGACGCCCTGTTCGGCATCACGCAGGTGCTGAATCGCAGCACCATCCTCCAGCTCAACTACTCGGTCAGTCGCGCCACGGGCTATCTCACGGATCCGTACAAGTTGATCACGGTGGCGGCGGCGCCGGGCACGGTGAACGCGGGCGATCCCCTCGACTACCGCTACGAGAGCCGACCGGACACTCGCTTCAAGCAGTCGCTGTACGCCGAGAGCAAGCACTCGTTCGGCCGCGACGTGCTCGACGTGTCGTACCGCCGCATGTGGGACGACTGGGGAATCCGTTCGCACACGTTCGAGGGTCGGTACCGGCTGGAGGTCGGGGAACACACCGCGCTGGAGCCTCAGCTTCGCTGGTACACGCAGACCGCGGCCGACTTCTACCGCCACAGTCTGATCGACGGCGAGCCGTTGCCGTCGTTCGCTTCCGCCGACACGCGCCTCGGTGCGTTCGACGCCTGGACGGGTGCGCTCAAGTACTCCCGACGACTGTATTCCGGTCACGAGCTCGGCGTCCGGGTCGGCTACTACGTGCAGAGCGGAGACAGCTCGCCGCCGGATGCGTTCGGATCGCAGGTCTCGCAGGACCTGTTTCCGCGGGTCACGGCGGTGGTGACCCAGGTGAGCTATTCCTTCGCCTTCTGACCCGACGCCTCCGCCCGGAGCGGGAGCCGAGCCGGCCGACGAGCCGCTCGGCCTCCGCCGCGGCACGTCGCTTCGCCGCAGCGGGTCGACCTGGCGCGGGACGTTCGCCGCGATGGCGAGCCCGTGCGAGATCCTGATCGAGGATCGGGATTCCCGACGCGCGAGCGCCCTGCTGGAGACGGTGTCGAGGGAAGCCTGGCGCATCGAGGCGAAGTTCAGCCGGTACCGCGAAGACAGCGTCGTCCAGCGGATCAATCGATCGGGTGGAGAGCCGCTCGAGCTGGATCCGGAGACCGCTCGTCTCCTGGACTTCGCGGCCCGCTGCCACGAGCTGAGCGGGGGAGCGTTCGACGTCACGTCGGGCGTGCTCCGCCGGGCCTGGCGATTCGACGGGTCGGATCGCGTGCCGGATGCCGCGCGCGTCGAGGAGCTGCTGCCGCTCATCGGCTGGCACCGGGTCGGCTGGACGTCCCCGCGGCTCGTCCTGCCCGCCGGCATGGAGATCGACCTCGGCGGCGTCGGCAAGGAGTACGCGGTGGATCGCGCGCTCGAACTGGCGCGGGCGGGAACGCGCGAGCCCGTGCTCGTCAACTTCGGGGGGGACCTCGCGGTCTCCGGGGCTCGTCGCGACGGCCGCCCGTGGCGGGTGGGCATCGAGAGCCTCAAGCACGCGGAGAACGCCGACCGGGAGCTCGAGCTCTCGAGCGGCGCCCTCGCCACGAGCGGCGACGCGAACCGCTTCCTGCTGCGGAATGGGGTACGGTACTCGCACGTGCTCGATCCCCGCACGGGCTGGCCGGTCCCCGACGCGCCCCGCTCCGTCACCGTGCTCGCGGGCAACTGCACCGAGGCCGGTCTGCTCGCGACACTCGCGCTGCTGCAGGGCGCGGGGGCCGAGGAGTTCCTGCGCGAGCAGGGTGTGTCCTCGTGGTGCCTCCGATGAAGTGTCCGGGGCGGCACGAAGAACCGCGATTCCCGGAGCCCGCCTAGAACACGCGCCGCAAGCCGACGTTCGCGGTCCAGCCCGCGCCGGCGCTGTACCCGAACGGGAACACGGTCCCGATCGTCTCGAGCTCCAGGCGTGGACTCGGCCGGAACTTCGCGCCCACTCCGACCTG
>JAGQIB010000603.1 GCA_020431545.1 Gemmatimonadota bacterium | reverse complement strand
CTCTACGACAACGCGCAGCTCGCGCGGGTGTACGTCGAGGCGTACCAGGTCACGGGCACGGAGCGCTGGGCGAGCATCGCGCGCGAGACCCTCGACTACGTGCTGCGGGAGATGACGGATCCGGACGGCGGATTCCGATCCGCGACGGACGCGGACAGCGAGGGCCGCGAGGGAACCTACTTCGTGTGGCGGGTCGGCGAGGTCGATTCACTCCTCGGCGACGACGCTCCGTTGTTCCGTCGCGCGTACGGAATGCGCGAGCGGGGCGATTTCGTCGACGCGCACCATCCGGACGATCTCGGCATGAACGTGTTGCACGTGGCCGCGTCGACGGCGGAGCTCGCGCGGGAGTTCGGTCGCTCGGAGGCGGAGATCGCGGCGACGCTGGACCGTTCGCGCGAGACCTTGCTCCGTGAGCGCGACACGCGCGCCTACCCGGGGCTCGACGACAAGGTGCTCACCGCGTGGAACGGGCTGATGATCGGCGCCTTCGCCTACGCGGGACGCGTGCTCGGCGAGCCTCGCTACGTGGAGGCGGCGGTGCGGGCGGCGGATTTCGTCGAGCGGGAGCTGCGCGCGGACGACGGACGTCTCCTGCGCACCTGGCGCGACGGCTCGAGCCACATCGATGCGTTCCTCGAGGACTACGCCTTCCTTGCCGGGGCCGAGCTCGACCTCTGGGAGGCCACGTTCGACCCGCGCTGGTTCCGGGCGGCGGCGGACCTGACGCGTCGCATGAACGAACGGTTCGAGGACGCCGAGCACGGCGGCTGGTTCCACACGACGGGCGAGGAGGCGTCGCTGCCGGCGCGATCGAAGTCCCCGTGGGACCACTCCCAGCCCTCGGCGACCTCGGAGGCCGCGCTCGTGAATCTGAGGCTGGCCGCCCTGACCGGCGATCGCACCGCCCGGGACCGGGTGGAGCGCGCGCTGGCCGCATTCTCGCCGGCGCTCCGGCGGGCGCCGGGGGGAACCCTCGGGTGGCTGGACGTGCTGGAGCGCCTCCGTTCGCCCGGAGTGGAGGTGGTGGTCGTCGGGCCACCGGAAACCCCCGCCACGGTCGAGCTTCTCCGGATCGCGCAGGGGACTTATCTTCCGGGCTCGGTTCTCGCGTACCGGACCCCGGCGGCGGATCCGAAACTCGAGGTCGAGATCCCGCTCCTCCGGGACAAGCGGGAGGTCGGCGGTCAGCCGGCCGGGTACGTTTGTCGGAACTTCGCGTGCCTCGCTCCGGTAACGAGCGGGGAAGACCTGGTAGCGGCGCTGGCCGCGCCCTAGGGAGGAAGTCTTGCCGCGAAATCGACACCGCGCGTCGATCCCGGCGCTCCTGCTCGTCCTCGTCCTCGCCCTCGCTCTCGTGTCCGGGGCCCAGGCCGCGGAACCCGCGATCCCGGCCGCCCACTGGCAGGCGAACGTGATCCTCGAGCCCGAGACGCACGAGCTCGTCGGGCGGGGCGAGGTGCTGCTCGGCGCGCTGCCCGCGGCGAATCAGCCGTGGCGGTTTCTTCTGCACCGCGAGCTACGCGTGCGCTCGATCACGATGGACGGCAAGCCGCTCACCGTGACCGAGATCGACGGGTGGAACCCGCGTCACTTCTGGCGGCACCCCCCCTACGCCGACCTCGGGGGCTACGAGGTCGCCCGGGAGTTCGAGGTATCCCCGCCGATGGGAGGCTGGGGCACGAGTCCGCCGCGCCTCGCCATTCGCTGGAGCGGGACGATCGCCGACAGTCTGCACGCGCCGGAGAAGAGCTACGACCGCAGCTTCGAGGTCACCACGGGGCGCATCGTGCCGGAAGGAGCGTACCTCTCGGGCGAGACCTTCTGGCTGCCGTGGGGCGGGGCCGGCCTGTTCACGTTCCAGCTCTCCGTGACCACGCCGGTGGACTGGAGCGCCATCTCGGCCGGCGACGGCGAGGGTCGCGACGTCGAGGGCCGCCGCGCCACGATGCACTGGGTGTCGCGCGATCCCGTGGAACACGCGCCCATCGTGGCCGGTCCGTACGAGATCGAGCGTCGCGAGCACAAGGGCGTCTCGATCGAGACCTGGTGCTACGCGGACACGCCGGCCGAGGTGTCGCAGCCGTACCTGGACGCCGCGGTGGAGGCCATCGACCGCTTCTCCGAACGCTACGGACCGTATCCGCACTCGAAGTTCGCGCTGGTGGAGAACTACTGGCAGACCGGCTGGGGGCTCGCGGGCTTCACGCTGCTCGGCGACCGCGTGATCCGTCTCCCGTTCATCATCCACACGAGCTTCCCGCACGAGATCCTCCACAACTGGTGGGGGAACGGTGTCTACGTGGATGCGTCGACCGGGAACTGGTGCGAGGGCCTCACGACGTTCGGTGCGGACTACGCCGCGAAGGTCGCCGAGGGCGGCACCGGTGCGCGCGACTACCGCCGCAACTCTCTCGTGGGCTACAAGGATTTCGCCACCCAGGGCGGACGGGACTTCGCGCTCTCCCGGTTCCGCGAGCGCGACAGCGCCGCCACGCAGGCGGTGGGCTACGGCAAGACGCTGTTCGTGTTCACGATGCTGCGCGACAAGCTCGGCCCCGCGACGTTCGACGCGTCGCTCAAGCGCTTCTACCGCGAGAACGTATTCCGCCGGGCGGGATGGAAGGAGCTCCGGAAGGCGTTCGAAGACGAGTCGCGCCAGGATCTCTCCCGGTTCTTCACGCAATGGGTGGAACGGCCCGGCGCGCCCACGCTCGCGATCGGCGACACCGCCGTCGACCATGCGGGCTCGAAGTGGCACGTGCGCGGCTCGGTCGTCGTGACCGACGGGGACTGGGCTCTCGACGTTCCGGTCGTGGTCCGGGCGGGGGAGCAGCGACAGGAAGTCGTGGTCGCCACCACCGGGCCGCGGACGCCGTTCACGATCGATCTGGACGTCGCGCCGACGTCGGTCTCCGTGGATCCGGAGTTCCGGATCTTCCGCACGCTCTACGACGGGGAGGTGGCGCCCACGCTGAGTGGTGTGCTCGGGGCGCGCGCCACGCGCATCGTGATCGGCTCCGACACGGCGGGCGACCTTCGGGACGCGCTGTTGACCCTCGGACGGGAATGGGCCGAAGCGGAGGGAGTCGAGCTCGTCGAGGAATCCGCGCACGAGCCGTTGCCTTCGTTCGACGGCGGCACCTGGTTCTTCGGTCCGGGCGATGCCGCCCGGGTCTGGATCGCCACGTTGCCGCCGGCCGCGAGTACCGCCCCGACGCGCGTGCTCGCCGGGCGTCTCGGAGGTCCGAGCGGCCCGCCGGCGGCCGCTCTCTGGACGGACGACGCCTCGGCCGTGGCGTCCATCGGCCGCAAGGTCCCGCACTACTCGAAGTACAGCTGGCTGGAGTTCGAGGGAGATCAGAACGTGGGCAAGGGAGTCTGGGACTCGGGAGACTCGCCGCTTTCGGTGCGGTTGAAGGGACCCCGGTCATGAGGGGGATCTGCCGCCACGGGAGAGCCGTCGGGATGGCGATGCTCGCCGTTCTCGCGACATCGATCGTGCCGACGGATTCCCGGGCGCAGGCACCCGAGGAGAGGGGCGGCCGCCTCCTCGGCGAGCTCACGTCCGCCGACCTGAACGGACGCGGACGCGGAACTCCCGGCCTGAAGCTCGCGGCGGACCGTGTGCGGGACGAGTTCGCGCTCGCGGGGCTCGAACCCGGCTATCGTGACTCCTGGGCACAGGCCACCGACGCCGGCGACAACATCGTCGGCTGGATTCCGGGGACCGGCGACGAGTGGGTCGTCGTCGGGGCGCACTACGACGGGCTCGGGGTCGGTGCCGACGGCACGGAGCATGCCGGCGAGATCTTCCCGGGTGCGGACGACAACGCGTCCGGGGTCGTCGCGCTCGTACAGATCGCGCGTTCGCTGCTCGAGCGCTCCGGAGATCACGAGCGGTCGATCGTGCTCGTGGCGTTCGCCGGAGAGGAGACCGGCCTCGAGGGCTCCCGGAAGTTCGTGGAGGACCCGCCGCTCCCGCTCGGAAAGTGCGTCGCGATGCTGAATCTCGACACGATCGGCCGGCTGGGCGACGGATCTCTGATCGTCTTCGGTGTCGGCACGGCGGAGGAATGGGCCGACGTTCTGACCGGCGTGAACTTCGGCTTCCGTTTCGATCTCGCGCTCAACGACGGGAGCGGAAG
>JAGQIB010000602.1 GCA_020431545.1 Gemmatimonadota bacterium | reverse complement strand
CTCGCGCCGGAGGCTCACGCCGGGGCCGTCGACGTGCCGGTGGCCTGGCGGGAGGCCGGTCCCGACACGCGTACGATCGACGTGCCGCGGGACGTCGCCGGCGACGCGATCGTCGTTCTCGCGGAGCGGTACGATCCGGACTGGCGGGCGACGAACGAGGCGGGCGCCGAGCTGCCGCTCTTCCGCGCCGAAGGCCTGCTTCTCGCGTTCGTGGCGCCGGCCGGGGGAGGTCCGGTCCGGCTGGAGCATTCGCCATCCTCGCTGCGAACCGGAGCGTTCGCGTCGATCGCCGCGCTGCTCGCCACGCTGGGCTGGGGGGCGATCCGCCGGCGCCGCCGCTACGAGTTCCTGCCCGTCGCGCCGCATCGACCGTGGTGGGCGCCGGCCGCGATCGGGGCGGCGGCGCTCCTGGTCGGGTTGAGCTGGTCGATCGATGTCGGAAGCGTCCGGGCGGAGGATCCGGGGGCCGCCTTCCGGGCCGCCGCGCGTCGCTCCTGGGAGGTCGAGGCCACGGCCGCATGGCAGGCGGGCGCTGTCCCCGCGGTGATCGAGTTGCTGGAGCGCTCGCTTCGCCTCGCGCCGGAGGACGCGAACTCGTGGTCGCGGCTCGGTCTCGCCTACCGCGCGGCCGGTCGGGAGTCGGAAGCGGAGCTCGCATTCCGGAAGGCGCTCGCGATCGATCCGGAGGAACCGCGAGCGAAGCGCGCGCTCGGCGCCGGCAATTTGCAGGGCGACCGGGACAATGCAACAGCACCGTAAATCGAGGATCGGCTCCTACTTTCCCGTGGACTTCGCGCGCAAGCGCGGGTACCGTGTGCAGTTCGACCGGACATCCGGTCGGGTTTGCACCTGGAAATGCCGTCGGTCCCGCGTAGCCATCCCCCCGGCTCGCTCCCCTCACCGGCGGTGTCTGTCGGCGAGGAGAACGCCATGGCCGATCTGGAAAAGGTTCTGGACAAGTACGACCTGCGCGACCTGGAGTCCGCGATCCGCAAGCGTCGCGTGAAGGAAGAGAAGAACCTCGCGACCCTCGTGCAGCGCAAGCGCGAGCTCGAGAGCGAGCTCCGCAAGGTGGAGCGCGCGTACCGTGGAGCCCTCGCGGCGGCCCAGGCGCACGACGGGAAGCGTCGTCGGAAGCCGAACGCGCGTCGGCTCAACGACATCTCGCTCGCCGAGGCCATGGTCCAGGTGATGAAGGCGCGTCGCAAGCCGATCCACTACCGGGACCTGATGGAAGCGATCCAGAAGCGGAAGCTCTACCAGACGAACAGCCCGAATCTCCTCTCCACGATCGCCGTCACGCTCAAGCGCGACAAGCGCTTCAAGAAGGCCGAGCCGGGCTACTACACGCTCGCCTGAGGAGCGTCGGCCCGGATCGTCGCCGATCGGATCGCGCGCAGGGCCCGCGGCGTTCGCGCCGCGGGCCTCGTGCGTTTCCGGGTGGCCACGTTTCCGGGGGTCGCGTATCGGCGTCGCCTACGCGTCGCCCGCGAGATCCCGGCGGGCGCGATCGAGCGCCGCGTCGCGCGACGTGAGCTCTCCCTCGAGCTGCAGCTCCTCGAGGCGGGCGAGCTCGCGACCGAGGTCCGGTCCCGCCGTCCAGCCGATCGCGAGCAGGTCGTCTCCCGTGACGAGTCGCGGCGGCGAGAGGTTCTCGGGCCCGAGGCGGGCGAGCTCGCGCACCGCGAACTCCCAGTGGTCGAGGCGCCGGTGACTCGCGAGGCAGTCCGCGCGGTGCAACTCCAGATGCTCGGAGAAGCCGTCCCTCCGGAGGAAGCGCTTCCGGGTGGATTCCCGCATGTGCTCGATGTCCGCGAAACCCATGTGATCCGCCACCAGCGCCACGATGCGATCGCGTGACTCGTTCGAGAACCGCAACCGTGCGCAGATCTCGGCCGCGATGTCCGCGCCGACCTTCGCGTGGCGCGGAAAGCGGATGCGATCCGGCGCCGCCTCGAACGTCGGCGGTTTGCCGACGTCGTGCAGCAGC
>JAGQIB010000601.1 GCA_020431545.1 Gemmatimonadota bacterium | reverse complement strand
CGCCGCGGAGCGATCGTGGAGACGTCTCCGGGGCGCACCAGGCGACTTCTCCCGGTCCCCGGAGACACTTACCGGGACTCGAACGACGCGGCCGCCGTCCTCCGGCGCCGCGGGAAGGAGCACGAGATGAAGTGCAACGTCGGCGGGATCGATCGCGGCCTGCGCATCGTGGCCGGGCTCGCGATCCTCGGCTGGGGCTTCTACGCCCAGAACTGGTGGGGCGCGATCGGCGCCGTGCCGCTCCTGACCGGCCTGATCGGCTGGTGCCCGGCCTACCTCCCGTTCGGGGGCAGCACCTGTCAGACGAAGGTCGCCTCGAAGTAGCGGGCGCCGGAGCGCCGGCAGGTGACCGAAGTCACCCGCTCGCGTGACCGGAATCATGCCGCCGGAACGTCGCTCGACGGAGCTTGGGGACGGGCTCGCAGCGAGGCGCGAGCCGTCCAGCGCCGAAGGGTGTGCGATGCGCACGGACCGATCGACGTCGGTCCCCGCGACCGACTCGCTCGTTGGATCGACCATCCTCCACTATCGCGTGCTCGAAGAGCTCGGGCGCGGCGGTCGGGGTCGTGTGTACCTCGCCGAGGATCGTCGACTCGAGCGGCACGTCGCGCTCAAGGTTCTCGACGCCCCCGCCCTGCGCGAGACCGGCATCCTCGCGGAACTCGAGCGGGAAGCCCACACGCTCGCCGCCGTCAGCCACCCGAACATCGCCACGATCTACTCGCTCGAGAGCGAGGGCGACCTCCACTTCATCACGATGGAGCTCGTGCGCGGGGAGACCCTCGCGTGTCGCCTACAGTCCGGCGCGCTGTCGCCGGATCGTGCGTACGACGTGGCGCGCCAGATCGCGAGCGCGATGGAAGCCGCGCACGTCAGCGGCGTCGTGCACGACGATCTGAAACCCGGCAACATCCACCTCACACCGGACGGACGGGTCAAGGTCCTGGACTTCGGACTCGCGCAGATGTTCCGGCCGGGCGCGCCGCCGACCGACGACTCCACGGTCCGCACGCGCGATCTCGGCTTCGCGGGCACGCCGGGTTACATGAGCCCCGAGCAGCTGCGCGGACAGGCCACCGGCGCGAGCACCGACGTCTGGGCCCTGGGCTGCGTGCTCTGGGAGTGTCTGATCGGACGACCCGCGTTCGGCGGCGCGACGTTCCCCGACCGCGTGGCCGCGACTCTGGAACGCGAGCCCGACTGGGCGAACCTGCCGTCGGAGGTGAGCGATCGCATCCGCACGCTTCTCGCGCGCTGTCTCGCGAAGGATCCGGGCGCGCGCCCCGCGTCGATGGCGGACGTGCGGACGGAGATCGAGGAAGAGATCACGGACCGACGTCTCGGCCGGGAGACGTCGCGGGCGCGGGGTCCGGCCGGAAAGGCCATCCCGTCGGTGCCGCGGCCGCTCGACTCGTTCGTGGGACGCGCGCGGGAGATCGCCCACCTCGAGAGCGTGCTCCGGGAAGCCTCGATCGTCACGCTCACCGGCCCCGCGGGTTGCGGCAAGACCCGACTCGCGATCGAGGTCGCGCACCGCGCGGCCGGCGCGTTTCCGGACGGCGTCTGGTTCGTGGAGCTCGCGCCGACCCGCGATCCCGACCTCGTGTGGACCGCCGTCGCCTCCACGCTCGGCATCACGGAGGAGCCTCAGCAATCGCTGTCGGTCACCGTGCGCTCCGGTCTGCGCGATCGCCGCGCCCTGCTCGTGCTCGACAACTGTGAGCACGTCCTCGAGGCGAGCGCGCGGCTCATCGAGGATCTCTGTCGCTCGAATCCGCGGCTCCGCGTGCTCGCCACGAGTCGCGAAGCGCTGCACGTTCCGGGCGAACGCGCCTTCGCGGTGCCTTCGCTCGGTCTCCCGGGCGGAGACGTCGGCGAGCCGCTCGCACTTCGTGACGTCGAGGCGGTACGCCTCCTCGTCGACCGG
>JAGQIB010000600.1 GCA_020431545.1 Gemmatimonadota bacterium | reverse complement strand
CTGGAGGCCGCGCCCGGGCAGGACGTTCTCGTTTCGGCGGGCGAGGAGAGGGTGATCGAGGCGCCCTGGATCGACACGCCGCACACGCACGGCACGGGCTGCACGTACTCGGCGGCGATCGCGACGCACCTCGCCTTCGGGCATCCGCTCGCGGACGCGATCGTCCAAGCGAAGGCATTTCTCACGAACGCGCTGCGCGCGGGGTTCCCCGTCGGGGCCGGGGTCAGTCCGCCCGATCCGCTGTTCGGCCTGCCGCAACCTCGGGTCGCGCGATGAACGACCACGACGAGCTGCTGCTGCGCGACCTGTTCCGACTCAAGCGCACGCTCCGCACGGGCTGGCTGCACGTGGGAGTCGAGCGACCGGAGTCCGTCGCGGATCACACGTTCGGCACGGCGATCCTCGCGTGGCGCATCGCCCGCGACGTTTCCGGCGTGGATGCCGCGCGGGTCGTGCTGCTCTGCCTCCTGCACGACTTCCACGAAGCGCGCCTCGGCGACATCCCGTCGCCCGCGAAGCCGTTCTTCGCGGCGGGCGCGCTCGAGTCGGCGGAGCGCCGGATCATCGCGGACCAGTGGAGCGCGGACGTCGACTCCCGCGCGCTCGCGGAGGAGTTCCTGGCCGGCGACACGGAGGAGGCCAGGCTCGCCCGCGCGATCGACCACCTGGAGTTCGTGCTGCAGGCCCGGGAGTATCGTCGCGCGGGGCACGTGCTGACGGACGTGATGCTCGAGCGCGCGAAGGCCGGGCCGGCGTACGCGCATCCCGTCACGCGTGTCTGGATCGAGCGTTCGTCCGGCGCCTGAGCTATCATCCGGCGATGGCCCGTCCCCGGAACCGCGAGCAACCCCCGGACCAGGAACTCGTCGCCCGGTGCGCGCGCGGCGACGACCGCGCGTGGCGGGAGCTCGTCGACCGCTACCGGCGCTTGATCTACACGATCCCGTACCGGATGGGTCTGGACCCGGACGAGGCCGACGACGTCTTCCAGATCACGTTCACGCGCCTCGCGGAGCGGATCGATCGTCTCGAGCGCCCGGACCGCGTGCGGGCGTGGCTCGTGACGACGGCGCGACGCCTCTCGCTCGGGCTCGTGGCGAAGCGCACGCCGGACGACTCCGAGGAGATCCTCGCGCGGATCGAGGACCCCGGAGAGTCGCCCTCGGACGAGGTCGCGCGCCTGGAGGACGAGCAGCTCGTGCGCCAGGCGCTGCTGCAGCTCGGCGCCCGGTGTGCGGAGCTGCTCTCGTTGCTCTACTTCCCGCAGGCGTCGGGGGCGCCCGCGACGTACGAGGAGGTGTCCGCCCGGCTCGACATGCCGATCGGTTCCATCGGCCCGACCCGGATGAGGTGTCTCAAGAAGCTCCGCGCGGAGTTCGATCGGATCCTCGACGCGGAATCGCCCTGACCCGAGGTGGTATCAGCCCCGCCCGCAGCGCGCTCTGTCCGGGCGAACGGAGGAACGAATGACGGACGATCTCTGGCTCCGCTACGTGCTGAAAGACACCAGCGATGGTGAAAATGAGGCAATCCGGGCCCGCCTGGAGGCCCAGGACGCGGAGGCGGTGACGGAGATCCGTCGGTGGGAGCGCGTGCTGGCCGGCCTCGGGGCCGATCGGCTTCTCGAGCCCTCGCAGGCGGTCGTCGAGGCCGTCTACCGGGTGTTCCGGGCCTCCGGCAACGTTCTTCCCGACTGGGTGCGCGGCCTCCGCGAGCGCGCGGCCCGCCTCGTGTTCGACTCCCTCGCGGCGCCGGAGGCGGCGTTCGCGGGCGCCCGTTCCGCCTCCATCGCCCGGCGACTCCGCTACGAGACGGACGGCCTCGAGCTCGATCTCCTCGTGGAGTCCGAGGGCGACCGCCGCCGCCTCGCGGCCCAGCTCCTGCTGCTCGGCACCCCGCCCCGTCCGCTCGACGATGCACGCTGGCTCCTGCTCTCGGATGGCCGCCTCGCGGCGACCGGGTCCACGGACGAGCGCGGCGAGCTCGTCGCCGAGACGGAGCGCGGCGGCGAGGTCGAGCTCCGGGTGGCTCACGGCGGCGCGCTGGTGACGTTCCACGTTCCCGAGCCGCTCATCGAAACACCGGAAGACTGATCGTGCGGTCGCGGGTGCTCGCCGCCGCCGATCTCGACGCCGCGCGTCGGATCCTCGAGAAGGCGTCGCCGGAAGACGTCGCGGCGGTCGTGCAGGAGCTCGGGGCGGAGGTCGTGCGCCTCATGCGCGTGGACACGCGCCAGGCGCTCGACGTTGCGGATCGGGCGCTGCTCGCCGCCGAGATCGCCGCCGATCCGCGTCTTCTCGCCCGCGCCACCTGGTCCCGCGGGCACGCCCTCTCGGGAGTGCTCCGGGCGCGGGAGGCCGCCGACGCCTACGAGAGCGCCGCCGCGGCGTACGGTCGGCTCGGCGACGCCGAGACCGCGGCCCGCGTCTCGATCGGGCACGTCAACACGCTGATGTACCTCGCGGAGTACGAGCGGGCGCTCGAGATCGGCGAGCGCGCGCGACGGACGCTGTCCCGTCGCGGCGACGCGGCCGCCTGCGCGCGGCTCGACATGAACCTCGGCAACGTCCACTTCCGCCTCGAACGCCCCGCCGAGGCCCTGCACTGCTACGACCGCGCGCTGCGCTTCGCCCGACGCACGAAGACCACGGAGATGATCGCGCCGATCCAGTTCAATCGCGCGAACGCGCTCACGAATCTCGGCAAGCACGACACGGCCACGAAGCTGTACCGCGAGGTCGAACAGGAAGCACGAGCGGCCGGCGAAACGCGCACCGTGGGATTCGTGGCGTACTCGCTCGGCTATCTGGATCTGCTGCGCGGCGAGTACGGGCGCGCGTTCGACTCGCTGGACTCGGCGCGCGCCGTGTTCGAGGAGCTCGGCGACGTTCACTACGTGACGCTCGCGCTCGCGGATCTCGCCGAGCTGTTCGTGGAGGTCAACGCGTTCCAGCGGGCCAAGCCGCTCGCGCGGCGCGCGCGCGTGCTCGCGACGCGGCACGACATCCGCTACGAGGCGGCGCGCTGCGCGCTGCTGCAGGCGATCGCGTCGATCGGCCTGTCCGAGCTCGGCCAGGCGGCGACGTTCCTGGAGGACGCCTCCACCGCGTTCCGCGCGGAAGGCAATCGCGCGGCGGGCGCGCTCGTGCAGGTCTACCTGGCCGACCTGCACGCCCGCCGGGGCGACCCGGACGCGGCGCGCGCGGCGCTGACCGCCGCTTCCGCCGTCTTCGAGGAGGAGAACATGCCGCTGCGCGGAGCGGCGGCGCTGACCCGCCTGGCCGCGCTGGAGATCGACGCCGGCGACTCCTCCGCCGCGGCCCGCACGCTCGAGCGAGCGCGTCCGCTCGCTCGCCGCAGCCCGTCGCCGTGGCTCCGCGCGCGCCTCGACCATCTCGGCGGTCGACTCGCGCTCGAGGCCGGCCGGGCGGCGGACGCGGTGCGCTCGCTGCGACGGGCGGTGGATCGCATCGAGAACATCCGTGGCCGCATCGGGCTCGACGAGTTCCGTGTGAGCTTCACGGAGGACAAGGCGCCGGTGTACGCGGATCTCGTACGCGCGCTGCTCGCGCGCGGCGGCCGCGGCGCGGTGGCGGCGGCGTTCGAGATCGTGGAGCGCTCGCGATCGCGCGCGCTCGTGGATCTGCTCTCGGGACGTGTCGGCGGCGCTCGCGAGCGATTGCCGGCGGCGGCCGGCCCGCTGCTCGAGAAGCTGGAGACGTTGCGCGGCGAGGTGAGCTGGCTTTCGGGATTCACGCCGAGGATGGAAGGCGGAGACGGGCGTCGCGACGAGCGTCGACTCGCGAGGACGACGGTCGAGGTGCGCGATCGGGAGCAGCGCATCGCCGACGTGATGTCGCGTCTCCGCCGCCTCGACGCGGGCTTCGGCGCCCTGACCTGCGGGGAAACGTCGACGTTGCCGGACGTGCGAGAACGACTCGCGGCGCACGAGACGCTCGTGGAGTACTACGTCTCCGCGGAAGAGACGCTCGCGTTCGTGGTCACGCGCGGTGACGCGCGAGTGGTACGGCTTCCGACCGATCGCGCGCGTCTCGTGGACTCGATGACGCGCCTGCGTTTCCAGCTCGAGAAGCACGGCTACGGCGACGCCTACGTTCACGCCCGCGCCGACGTCCTCCGCGCGGCCCTCGATCACCACCTGCGCTCGCTCGCGACCACGCTGTGGGAGCCGCTGGAGGTGGAGACCGAACGGGTGATCGTGGTGCCGCACGGTCCGCTGCACTCGCTCCCGTTCGCCGCGCTCGTCCGTCCCGACGGAACGGCCCTGCTCGATCACCACGAGATCACGTTCCTGCCGAGCGCGAGCGCCGGCCGCCTGCTCGATCGCCGCCGCCTCCGTCCCGCGCGCAACGAGCCGCCGCGGGTTCTCGCGGTCGGCGTGGGCGACGAGTCGATTCCCCGGGTGGAGGAAGAAGTCGATCGCGTGCGACGCCGGTTCCGTCGCGGCCGCCTGCTGCGGGCCGGGCGCGCCACGCGCGCGCGGTTCCGGGCCGAGGCGGCCACGGCGGACGTCGTGCACGTGGCCACCCACGGCGTGTTCCGCGAGGACGATCCGCACTTCTCCGCCCTGCGCCTCGCCGACGGCTGGATGAGCCTCTACGATCTCTACGGCCTGGAGCTCGCCGCGGATCTGGTGTGCCTGAGCGCCTGCCAGAGCGGCCGCAGCTGGACCGGCGGCGGGGACGAGCTCGTGGGCCTGGCCCGCGGGTTCCTCCACGCCGGCGCCTCGACGCTCGTGGTCAGTCTCTGGCCCGTCCGGGACGACTCCACGGCCCGTCTGATGGACACCTTCTACGAGTCTCTCGCCGGGGGCGCCCGGGCCGAAACGGCCCTGCGGACCGCCATGCGGGAGCTCCGCGCCGAGCGGCCGGACCCCTACCACTGGGCCCCGTTCGTCCTCATCGGTCGCGGCGGCCCGGTCATCCCTGCTAAACTTCTCGCCAACGGTCGTACGTCGGGAGCGCGGCGCCGCCGCGGCCCCGCCGGCTCCAGGAGGTCCCCGTGAACGGCACCCGCGTTCGTCTCGTCCTCGTCCTGTCCCTGCTGCTCGCGCTCTCCGCGTGCGGAGAACGCACGCTCGCGCCGGACTCCACCGACGGTCCCGGCCGCGACGTCCGGACCCACGAGATCGGCGGCCAGTACGTGGAACCGGGACCGCCGACCCTGCCTTCCTCCGTGCCGGGTCAGCTCGTGGCGGAAGTCGCGGACGGCTGGACGGCCGAGCTGATCGCGGAGACCTGGGACATGACGGTGCTCGATTCGATCGAGGGCACGTCGTTCGCGCTGATGTACTACGACTCGTCGCAGCAATCGTACTCTTACCTGGCGCAGGTGCTGATCAGCACGGGCGCGTGCGTGACCTGCAACCGCAACTTCCGCCTCGAAGTGCCGGAGGCGCAGCAGGGCAGCATCGCGTTCTACGAGGGGAACCTCGTGCGCTCGGATCTCGAGGACCAGGAGGCGCTCGCGCGGATCCACGCGCCGGAGGCGCAGGCGGTCGAGGACGGCAGCGGGGTCGTCGTCGCGATCGTGGACACCGGCATCGACGGCACGCATCCCGATCTCGGTCCGCGCCTCACGGCCGGCTGGGACTTCGTGGACAACGACGCCGACGCGACGGACGAGACCGACGGCATCGATCAGGACGGCGACTCGCTCGTGGACGAGGCGGCGGGACACGGCACGCACGTCGCGGGCATCGTGCAATCGGTCGCGCCCGGCGTGACGTTGATGCCGGTTCGCGTGCTCGATACCGAAGGGCGCGGCACCGCGTTCAACGTCGCGCGCGGGATCCACTGGGCGCGGCTCCACGGCGCCGACGTGATCAACCTGAGCCTCGGCTTCGACGGCTTCTCGCGTCCCATCGAGCACGTGATCGAGTCCGCCCGGGCGGCGGGAGTCACCGTGACCGCGGCGGCCGGCAACGCGGGCCAGTTCACCATGAACCACTTCCCGGCGCTGCTGCCCGAGGTGCTTGCGGTGGCGTCCGTGGATCCGGTCGACCTCAAGTCGAGCTTCTCGAATTTCGGGCTGAACATCGACCTCGGTGCGCCCGGCGAGGGCATCGTTTCCACGTACCTGTTCCAGGGATATGCGGTCTGGAGTGGCACGTCGATGGCGACGCCGTTCGTGTCCGGCGCGGCGGCCATCGCGATCGAGGCCGGCGCCACCAGCCCGGGCTCGGTGCGGGGCGCGCTCCTGAACGCGGCGGCGCCGTACGCCCACGACGGGCTGTACTACGAGGGACTCCTCGGCGCCGGTCGGCTCGACCTGCTGCCCCTCGTCGCGCCGTAGACGTCGCGCGGCCGGCGTCGGGCCGGCCCGCGCGCACCTCGCCGAACTCCCGGACTCGCGATACCATCCGCCCCACGATGCCCGCGGCCGCCACCGGCCGCCGTTTCCGTCCGTCCGGTTCGGGAGTTCCGAATGCCCTCGTCCGCCGATTACGAAAAGCTCGGCGCGTTCTACCTCGGACGCGTCCACGACCTCGCCACCGACACGCTGACCGAGAACCTCTACCTCTACGACTCCAAGGACCTCGTGACTCACGCCGTGTGCGTGGGCATGACCGGCAGCG
>JAGQIB010000599.1 GCA_020431545.1 Gemmatimonadota bacterium | reverse complement strand
CGCCGGGCTCGAGGCGGTCGTCCTCGTGCCCGCCGGAGCGACCGCGCTCGGCAAGCTGAGCCAGTCGGTCGCGTACGGCGCGCGCGTCGTGCGGCTCGAGGGCGACTTCGACGCCGGGATGCGTCTCGTGCGCGAGCACGCCGAAGCGCTCGAGCTCTACGTCGTCAACTCGCTCAACCCGTTCCGCGTCGAGGGGCAGAAGACGATCGTGCTCGACCTGCTCCAGCAGGAGCGCTGGCGGGCGCCCGACTGGATCGTCTTCCCCGCCGGCAACCTCGGGAACGCCGCCGCGTTCGGCAAGGCGCTGCGCGAGGCGCTCGCGCACGGCTGGATCGAGCGCGCGCCGCGCCTGCTCGCCGTCCAGGCCGCCGGCGCCGCGCCGTTCCACGCCTCGTTCGAGGGCGACTTCGCGCGCCTCGAGCCCGTCCACGCCGACACGCTCGCCACCGCGATCAAGATCGGCGCGCCGGTCTCGTTCCGCCGCGCCGTGCGCGCGATCCGCGAGACGAACGGCGCCGTGCTGGCCGTCGACGACGACGCGATCCTCGACGCGAAGGCCGCCGTCGACGCCGCGGGCATCGGCGCCGAGCCCGCGAGCTGCGCCTCGGTCGCGGGTCTGAAGCAGGCCGTCGCGACCGGTCTCGTCGCGCGCCACGAGCGCTGCGTGTGCATCCTCACCGGCCACCTGCTCAAGGACCCCGAGACGACGCTCGCCTACCACGAGGGCACGCTCGCCGGAGTCGAGTCACGCGCCGCCAACCGCCCCGTCACGATCGCGCCGACGCCCGAGGCGCTGGCGCGCGCGCTGGGGGAGTGAGGAGGGAGCTCGCAGGCTCCGTCCACGGCGCTTCCTGACGGCTCGGGGGCGGCAGCGGACGGACGAACCGCCGGGCTCTGGATCCACTGTCCGAGGTGGGGCACCTTACGGCGCATGGAGATCCGCTCGCTGCTCTCGCTCCTGGCCGTGCTCACCGCATCGTCCGATCCGGCCGGAGACGGCCGATCACCGGAACCTCCGAGGTCCTCGCGGCCGGGTCCCATCACGGCCGTCACGGATTGCGCCGACTTCGCGTTGCCGATCCGGATTCTCGGCGAGGAGTTCACCTGGAGGGCGCCGGGAGCGTGCGCTTCCGGAGTGGTCGTGAGGGATGCGGAGCAGGTCGCCGGGTGGCTCCTCGAGCGGGGCACCGAAGGCTTCGATCCCATCGGTCCCCGCGTGATGGAGGTCTACTCCATGGACGCGCGGAATCCATGCGGCGCCTGCCCGTCGAGCATCCCTCAGCTCGCCGAGAGATTCTCCGACGCCCTGCGATGCTCGCCTCCCGAACTCCTTCGGGTAGGAATCGTCGCGGGAGCCTTCGGGGAGCACGAGCCGGGTTCCACCGCGTCGAGCTTCCGGGCGCGATCCCGCGCCGGAGATTCCGTTCGAGTCGTCCGCGACTTCCCCGTGCCCGCGACCTCTGGCACCGAGGACCCTCTCGATGCGTTCCTGGCGACTCTTCCTCGCGATCCGGACGCGTCTCTCCCGCCGATCCTGCGCGGCGTGCGCGAGACCTGTGCCGGTCTCGGGGGCATCGAGTTGAGCGGCACGGTCCGGATCGAGCGCCGTGGCGCAGCGCGTGCGATCGAGCATCGCACCTTCCAGGGCTCGCTCCTCGCAGACGGTCGCTTCCGCATCGCGGTCCCCCATGTGGCGGAGGACGAGTCCGGGAGCGAGCACCGGCTCCTCGAGGACCTGGCGTTCGACGGCTCGAGCTTCGTCAGCGGCCTCTGTGGCGCCGAGGCGTATCACGCGTGGACTGCGTCGTCTCCCGTCGCCGCGTCCGTACGCGCGGCCAAGACGTCCTTCCTGCCACCTCTCCAGCGGTGGCTCGTGAACCCCGGTGCCATCCACGCACTCGCCCGGACGAACTACACCGTCCAGCGTCTCTCGTCGAACGAGCTGCGGATCACGGAGCACTACCCGGAGACGGACTACCCTGCCTGGGCAGGCTCTCTCGTCCGAGACGTCGACACCTCGATCGCCGGCGGAGTCGTGACGCGGCTCGAGATCCGCTCGAACACCGGAGGACTCCTCGAGCGCCGCGAGTTCGGGGACTTCCGGCGGCTGCGGTGCGGTGTCTGGCGTCCGTTCACCTTCTGCGAGTCCCGCGGGTTCTCTGGTGGAGAGGATCCGGAGCTCGTGATCCGCGTGACGATCGACTCGGTGGGACACGACGACGTCGACCCGTCCGCGGCCGCCGAGGCGTTCTGGATGCCCGAGCCCGCGGGTGGCTGGTGGGTCGTCCACGAATAGACCGCCTCGGCTCCCTCGTAGGGCGGCGGGGCAGGCATGCCGGGGCATGCGTCCCCGCGGCTCGTTCCGAGGCGGGCGACTTCCGGCCACCTTGACCGTTCCCCGGACCCCACCTACCGTGGATCCGGTACCGAAACTCCCTCCGCGGCAGCGGCTCGCTGCGCCGTCGCCGCTCGACCCAGGATCCGCGGGATGCTCCGAGCTGGAGGTGCTCGGCGCGGCGCGCGGATCGGAGACCCCTGAGATGATCGAGTCCTCGCGCGCGCGCCGCCTGTCCGGGATGTTCCCGGTCGCTGCGGCCCTCTGTCTGGCTTCTGCCGCCTCGGCCCAGACGTGCCCCAACGAGCCCGTCGTGAACCACTGGAGCGTGACCCCGATGGACGTGGCGTCCGTCGGCTTCGTCGCGGGAGAGGAGTGGGGCGCCGTGTTCGACGCCTCTGACATCCCGGCGAGTCACTTCCCGATCGAGGTCATGAG
>JAGQIB010000598.1 GCA_020431545.1 Gemmatimonadota bacterium | reverse complement strand
GTCGAGAAGAACGGATCGAAGATCCGCGAGCGCGTGCTCTCCGGAATCCCGCAGCCGCTGTCCGCGACCTCCACGACGGCGTGCCCTTCCTCGGTGCGGCTGCGGATCTCGATCCGGCCGCCGCCCGGCATCGCGTCCACGGCGTTGAAGATCAGGTTCGTGAAGATCTCGCGGAGCTCGGACGGATGACCGAGCACGTTCGCCAGACGTCCGAGCACGAGCTTCATCTCGATCCGGACGTTGCGCACCTCGGCCTGATCCCTCCACCTCGTCCGCGTGATCTCCACGACCTCGGTGAGGAGCGTGTTCAGGTCCACATCGGAGAAGTTCCGCTCGGTGCGCGCGCGGGCGAAGTCCTGGATGCGGCGCACCGTCTCCCCGCCGTCGAACGCGGCGCGCTCGATCGTCTGGAGGCCGCGGCGCACCTCGGTGTCCGTCGCGCGACGCTGCAGGAGCTGCGAGCGCCCGAGGATGATGCCGAGGATGTTGTTGAAGTCGTGCGCCACTCCGCTCGCGAGCTCGCCGAGCGCGCGGAGCTTCTCGTGGCGGACGAGACTCTCCTGGAGCTCCTTGCGCTCCGTGGTGTCGTGCATCGCGAGCGCGACGGCCGGCGCCGCGAGGTACGTGATACGCATGCCCCGCATCTCGAACGTCCGCTCGGCTCCCGCCCTGGTCACCACCCGGAACTCGCCTCCGGTCGAGGTTCCCTCGCGGAACACCTCGTCCAGAAACCCGGTGGCGCGGCCCCGCTCGTCCGCGGGGAACAGGACCTCCGCCCGCAGGTCCTCATGATTCGGCACCCGGTACCCCACGAGACGCTCGAAGGCGGGATTCACGAACCGCACCGCCCCGCCCTGCACGATGAGGATCGGGTCGGGCGACTGGTCCACCAGCACGCGGTACTTCTCCTCGGACGCCACGAGCTCCTGGGTCCGCCGCAGCACCTTCTCCTCGAGCGTGGCGTTCAACGCCTCGAGCTCGCTCTTCGCGATCGCGAGCTCCGTCTGCTGGCGACGCACCTGTGCGGCCATGTAGTTGAAGTGGCGGGCCACGGTCGCGATCTCGTCGTCCGAACGTGGCGCGATCCGGTGATCGAGGTTCCCGCGGGCGATCTCCAGCGTGCCCTCCACGAGTCCGCCCAGCGAACGGCCGATTCGATCGGAGACGAAGCGGGCCGCCGCGAGCGCGAGCACGAGAGCCACCACCCCGATCGCCGCGAGCAGGAGCCGCACGCGCAGGATCGCCCGGCGCATCGGGTCGAGATCGAGACCGAGACGAACCACGCCCCAGCGAACGTCGCTGCCCTCCACGTAGACCGGATGTGCCACGTCGAGGATGTGGCGCGTGCGGTCTCCTCCCCCGACGGAAAGCGTGCGGGTCCAGGTGGCGGGCTGTTCCGAGAGGTCGGACCACGGCAGCTCCGGGATCTCCTCTCCTCCGAGCACGCCGCGTCCGGACTGCGCCGCCACGCGCCCTTCCTTGTCGAGGATGACCACGTAGTCGATGCCGCTCTGGTCCACGGCGTTGTCGGCGGCCTGGGCCAGAGAGACGTAGTCGTAGTTGAGGAGGGCGTTCGCGGTCGTCGCGCCGAGCGATTGCGCGATGGCCGTGCTCTTGTCCCGGGTGGCCTCCAGCAGGAGGCGCCCCATCCGTTCGTTCACG
The DNA here is from genome assembly GCA_020431545.1 of Gemmatimonadota bacterium. GTDB lineage: Bacteria > ARS69 > ARS69 > ARS69 > ARS69 > JAGQIB01. The sequence goes on along the minus strand of JAGQIB010000598.1, from coordinate 4,197 downwards.
AGAAGGATCGTGGCGACCATCGCCACGGTGATCGTGGACGCGAACGCGAGCATGTACCGGGCCCGCATCGTGGTCGGGAGCTTCGGAAGCGGAATGCGCGGCAGCGGGATCCTCACGACGTCACCGGATCCAGCCAGAGCTTCTCGAACGTGAGGTTCCCGAACCCGAACGGAGTGATCGTGAGTCCGCGGACGTTGGACCGCACGACGAAGTTGTTCGCCAGGTGGTACAGCGGGACGATCGGCGCGTCGTTCAGGATGATCCGCTCCGCGCGCTGGTACAGGCGGGCCCGATCCGGCGAGCTGGTCATCCCCGAGCCCACCCCGAGCAACGAGTCGACCGTGGCGTTGTGGTAGCCCACGAGGTTGTACGCGCCGTCCGAGGAGAACAGCGAGCGCAGGAACGAATCCGGGTCCGGCACGTCGGCGATCCAGCTCAGCGTGAACGCGGGCGCGGTCCCGGCGTCGATACGATCCGAGAACGCGCTCCAGTCCAGGTACTCGTACTCCACGCGGATCCCGATCTCCGCGAGATTCTCGGCCAGGATCCGATCCGCCTCGGCGCCGACGTCTCCGCGACTGACCTGGACGATGCGCAGCGGCGCGAGCCCTTCGCCTCCGGGATGTCCGGCCTCGGCGAGCAGGCTGCGGGCGAAATCGGGATCGTGGCGCAGGGCCTTGCGATCCGGAGAGTGACCGAACATCCCGGGCGGCAGGATCCCGGAGGCGTCGAGGCGGCTGGCGGGATCGAGCGCCACGAAACGTCGACGATCGACGGCGTGCGCGATCGCGCGCCGCACGCGCGCGTCATCCACCGGGGCCAGCGACGGATTCAAGGCCAGGAAGCCGCAGGAGAGCTCGGGGCGGCGCAGGATCCGGAACGTCTCGAGATTCTCGAACGCCTCCTCGCGCGGCCCCGTGACGACGGCGAGCGTGAGAGTGCCGTCGAGCAGCGCGTCGGCGGCGCGGTCGTCCGTGTAGCGGGCCGGCACGTGAAACGCGACCTCGGCGAGCCACGGCGCGCCCCGGAAGTAGTCGACGTTGCGGCGCAGCACGATCACCGGGTGATCGTCGTGGTCGGCGACGTGATCGAAGCGGAACGGTCCGGTCCCCACCGGACAGGAATCGTAGTCGTCGCCCGCCGCCTCGAACGCCTCGCGGCACACGACCTTCGTCTGGTCCATCGCGAGCGACGACAGGAACGCGCCGTACGGCTCGGCCAGACGGATGACGAGCGTGGTATCGTCCACGGCCTCGAGGCCCTCGATGTGGCTCGTCTCGCCGCGCGCATACGCGTCGGCGCCCTTGATGCGCCGCAGGAACTCCCCGCCGAGGCCGGGATCCTCGCGATCCGGATCGAAGATGCGCTCGAACGACCACACGACATCCGAGGCGACCACCCGTCGCCCGTTGTGGAAGGACACGTCGTCGCGCAGGCGGAACCGGAACCGGCGACCGCCGTCCGAGATCGTCCATTCGCGCGCGATGGCCGGCACCGGATTGAGGTTCGTGTCGAACTCGAGCAGACCGTCGTAGATCTGGTTGACGATCGCGGCCTCGTAGACGTCGTCGACGTCGCGGGGATCGAGCGTCCCCGGGGATTCCACCATCACGCTCACCGTGCCCCCGAATACGGGCTCGGTCACCGTCTTCGGCAGCGCGCGCGAATCCGCCGGTCGGGAGCACCCGGCCGCGGTCGCGGCGAGCGCGCCGCCGGCAAGTATCGAGACGAGAGCGTGGAACGAGCGCAAGAGACGCTCCCTCGGGGAAAGGACTCCTCTGGGGATCGACGAAGCACCCGGCCCGCCTTAGACCGCGAAGCGAGACCTTCGCCGGGACTTGCGGATCCTGGCGCTCAGCGACGCGCGTGGCGGTAGCGAAGTGCCTCGGAGGGCGTGACGCGGGCCGGACGGCCGGCCTCCCGCGCCGCCGGGACGGCAGGCGCGGCCGACGGGACCGTGAAGTCCACGTGGCGTCGCAGGGCGGCGGCCAGCGCCTCCACGTCGCGGCGAGGCAGGCGCGGAGCCACGGACCACGTCCCGCGGCTCGTCACGAGCCGCAACCGAGCTCCTCCCACCCCGTCCGAGTGGGGGCGGATCTCCCGCAGCTCGGAGAGCGGCACGGAGCGCTCCACGACCCGGGGGCCGATCCGCCGGTGAGCGAGTGTCCTCCCCTCGCAAACCAGGAGCTCCTCGCCGCCGCTCAGGGTCGCGATCGCGACCGAGCCACCGAACAGGCCCGCGGCGAAGCCCACGAGCCCGGCGAACGGCAGGCCGCAGTTCGCGCTGAGCACCGCGGCCAGCGTCGCGGCGAGGCAACCGGCCAGCAGCCAGCGCGTGATCCGGGTGCCGATCGCGGCCGGACCGATCACGGCCGAAAAGCGCTCGCCGCCGGCCACCGGCCGTTCCTGCAGGGATCTGAGTGCCACGAAGGGTCCCCCCGGGGTTCTCCGACGGCGGCCTCCCGCGTCGGCGGTCGGTCCTTCCGGATCGGCGCCCCGGCGCCGGGGATTGACCCGTTCTCTCGACCCCCCGGCGGGACCCGGGTATCCTCAGCTCGGCTCGGGGAGGCGTCGACGTGCAAGAGGACCTGATCTACGACTGGAATCACGAGGGCGGATTCACGTTCCGGGCGAAGCCCGGGTTCCACCTCAACGACGAGACGTTGCGCGACGGGTTGCAGTCGCCTTCGGTGCGGGATCCCTCGATCGAAGAGAAGCTCGAGATCCTGCACCTCATGGCGGAGCTCGGGCTGAACGCCGCCGACCTCGGCCTGCCCGGCGCGGGCGAGCGAGCGGTCTCCGACATCACCCGCCTCGCGCGGGAGATCGCGGAGCAGAAGCTCGCGATCGCGCCGAACGTCGCGTGTCGCACCGTGATCCAGGATCTCGAGCCCGTGGCGGACATCGCGCAGGCCGCGGGGATCCCGGTGGAAGCGTGCACGTTCCTCGGTTCGTCGGCGATCCGACAGTACACGGAGGGCTGGGAGCTCGATCGGCTGGTCCGGCTGACGGACGAGGCCGTCCGCTTCGCGGTCGCGCACGACATTCCGGTGTGCTACGTGACCGAGGACACGACCCGCGCGCAGCCCGATACGCTCGAGCGCCTGTACACCACGGCGATCGAGGCCGGCGCGAAGCGCATCGTGATCGCGGACACCGTCGGGCACGCGACGCCGATCGGCGTGCGCGCGCTGCTCAAGCACATCATGCGCGTGGTGAAGAAGAGCGGCGCCGACGTGAAGATCGACTGGCACGGTCACTCCGATCGCGGACTCGCGCTCCCGAACTGCATGATGGCCCTCGCGACCGGCGCCGATCGCATCCACGCGACCGCGCTGGGAGTGGGCGAACGCTGCGGCAACGCCCAGATGGACCTGCTGCTCGTGAACCTGCGCCTCGAGGGGTTGATCGACCGCGATCTCTCACGGCTCGGCGACTACGTGCGCAAGGTCTCCGAGGCGACGCGCGTGCCGATTCCGTTCAGCTATCCGGTGTTCGGCGAGGACGCGTTCCGCACCTCGACGGGCGTGCACGCCGCCGCAATCCTGAAGGCGCGACGCAAGGGGGAGAGCGATCTCGCCGACGCGGTGTACTCCGGCGTGCCCGCCGCGATGGTGGGACTCGGTCAGAAGGTCGAGATCGGCTTCATGAGCGGCAAGTCGAACGTGGTCTTCGCGCTGGAGGCCCGCGGCATCACGCCGGACGACGAGCTCGTCGATCGGATCCTCGCCGTTGCGAAGCGCTCCGAGACCGTCCTCACCGAGTCGGAGATCGAGTCGATCGTGCAGGAACACCGCCGCGCCCACGGCCAGGTGTAGTCGGGAGCGGACAGTTCCCGCGCCCGACCTCGCCCCGGGGTTGACGGGCGGGGTTCGAATTCGGGATGCTCCCCGAATGCACCCTCGGAAGCGCGACGCCGGCTCCCCCCACGAAGTTCCCTCTCGTTCGCGCGCCCCGGTCTCCACCGCCGCGGCTCGTTCCGGCGACGGGAACTCCCCGCGCGGCACGGTCGCCGGCGTGACGTTCATCCTGCTGTGCACCGCCTGGCTCCTCTGGCACGTGCTCGTCGCGGGCCGCGACGTGTCGCTCCTCGACTTCACGGCCGCGGGAGGGATCGCGGCCTCCGCGTTCTGCTGGCGAAACGGTGTCCGGGGGCTCGAGTTTCTCGTGGCGCTCGCCGCCGGCGCCCTCGCCGCG
>JAGQIB010000597.1 GCA_020431545.1 Gemmatimonadota bacterium | reverse complement strand
CGCGCGGCGGCCATCGCCTTGGCCGTGGTGAGTCCCACGAGCAGCGACCCCACGAGGCCGGGACCCGAGGTGACCGCGATCCCGCTCACGTGATCCAGGGAGGCACCGGCGTCGGCGAGCGCCTGATCGATCACGGGGACGAGCTTCTTCACGTGCTCGCGGGACGCGATCTCCGGCACGACACCGCCGTACAGCTCGTGCACGCGTTGCGAGGCGATCACGTTCGAGCGGAGCTCGCCGCTCGCGTCGATCAGTGCGGCGGCCGTCTCGTCGCAGGAAGTCTCGATGCCGAGGATCATTCGGCCGTCCGCACCACTTCTTCCGCGAGCTCGCGGACGCGCACCCTCACGTGGTCCGGCGTGATGCCGAGCACCTTCACCTCGCGCGGGAGCGCGAGGCGCGCGAGGACCTCGCCGTGCACGGCCACGGGTTCCGGCTCCGGCGGCGCGTCGGGCGTGGGGCGCGGGGCGCCGTTCGTGGCGGCCGCCGGCGGCAGATCCTGGAACGGGAAGGAATCGCGCGCCGCGAACACGAGTCGTCCGTCGCGGAGCTCGCGGTACTCGAGGACCGAGGTCCCCACGGTCCAGTTCTCCGCGCTGACCACGACGGACGTGACCTCGCGCACGGCCGCCTCCACCACGCTCTTGGCGGCCTCGATCTCCACCGCGAGCACCGGCGGCTCGAACGTGATCTTCGTGGCCGGCGGCGCCGCGGCGCTCGCGATCTCGAGCGTCAGACCGTCGAGAGAGCGCTTGATCAGCGGCTCGATCGTGATGCCGATGTCCACCGTCATCGGCGTGACCTCGACCGTGGGCGACGCCGGCGGCTCCAGCCGCACCTTGCGCCGCACCGAGTTCTTCTGACCGCGCACGTCGATCTCCACCGTGGGCAGCAGCGCCATCTGATCCACGAGCTTGCGCGGTCCCTTCACTCGGGCCATGGGCGGCGAAAGGAACGTCTTGCCGACCTGCGTGTAGTTCGCGGCGAGGTCACCGATCACCTGCGGCGTGATCGGGATGTCGCGGACGACCGTGGTGTCGAAGTCGACCGTGACGCGGCGGGGCTCCTTCACGTCGATGCGACTCACCGGAACGTCCTTGGGCAGGACGATGTCCTGGCCGGAGAACAGGATCCGGTTCTGGCCGATCTGGTATCCGGAGAGGTCCACGCTGCACACGCCGTCCCGCAGCCGCAGCCACAGGAACTTGCCCTTGCCGCGCACGGTCGCGATCACGTGATCCGGCAGCGGCTGCAACGAGGTGAGTCCCGCCGGACGGTTCACGTACTCCACGGGAAACTGGTAGTCGTTCTCGAACTCGATCTCGTTCGTGACGCTGAACCAGAGCAACAGCGCGACCAGGAACGACAGGATCTTCGCGGGCGCGTTGTCGGTCCAGTTCTTCCAGCGCACGGGCCAGGATCCTCGAGGGACGGAGGCGGCATTCGATCGGAGCGAGAACGGTGGGGTCCGGTGGTGTCATGGTATCGGCCCTCCCGGAGGAGGACAACCGAAGCCGTGAGACCCGAGCCTCACCCCTCGGATCGGTCGTCCTGCCCCGTCCATTGAACCGGAGCGGCGGAACTCTTGACGATCGGGATCGGAAATCCTTCGACCTCGAGCAGAGCCCGGTCACTGGTGACGAGCGCGTCGGCCGAGGCGGCGAGCGCGAGGTCGAGGAACTTGTCGTCGGCGGGGTCGGCGCACCGGAATCCGCTGTCCGGGGCCGGATCGACGAACTCGGTGCGGGTCGGGTCCTCCAGATCGGCCAGGAGCTCTTGCCGGCGGCTCCCGGCCACCGGAAGCCGGGACAGGGTGGCCCGGATCTCGCGCAGGACCGGCTCCGAGACGCAGAACCGGACCCGACCGGCCCGCCAGGCGTCGAGAAGGCGGCGCGGACCCGGGGCCGCGGGCCGGAACAGCCAGGCCACGAACAGGTTCGTGTCGACGACGAGACGGGGGGACCGGCCGGCGTCGAGCCGCCCGGCGGAGCCGGATCCGTCAGGGCGCAAGCGGGTCCTCGCCGGGGTCGGAGGGGCCGGAGTCGGCGGACGGCTCGTCTCCCGCCCGGACCTTCGCGTCCTTCGCCGACTGCTGGCGAGCCATCTCCTGGCGCGCGAGGTCGAGCGCGAGCGCGTGCATGCGATCCTCCAGATCCTGCACCCACGGGGCACCGACGAGCGGCCGGCG
>JAGQIB010000596.1 GCA_020431545.1 Gemmatimonadota bacterium | reverse complement strand
TGCTGGCGATCCTCGGCGGCCTGCTCGCGACGCGGATCGGGCGACGTCTCGACGAGGGCGGACTCGTTCCGTTCGCGGCGCTGTCCGCGGCGACCGCGATCTCGCTCGCGTTCCTGGCGAGCGATCGCGTCAGCCGCGAGCCGGCGCGGGCCGCGGCCGATCCCGGTGCGCCCGACATTCTGCTCGTCACCCTGGACACGACGCGCGCGGATCACCTGTCCGGTTACGGTTATCCGCGCGGCACGACGCCGGGCATCGATCGCCTCGCCCGGCGCGGTACGACGTTTCCCGTGGCCCACGTCCCCGTTCCGCTCACGAATCCGTCGCACTGCTCGCTCTTCACGGGCCTGGAGCCGGACGAGCACGGGGTGCGCAACAACGGGACGGCGCTGCCCGACACGATCCCCACGTTCGTCCGGGATCTCGCGGCCGCGGGCTACGCGTGCGGTGCCTTCGTGAGCGGGATCCCGCTGAAGCACGGCCTGTCCGGTCTCGCGCCGGGCTTCACCCACTACGACGACGTGTTCTCGCCGCTCGAACGCGCGCACCCGATGACGACCAGCCTCGCCGTCGTGCGGGTCGCGAATCGCGTGCTCCCCGGCGACCTGATCGAGCGTCGCGCGCGGGACACGTGTCGCGCCGCGATCGCGTGGCTCGAAGAGGCTTCCGGACCGCGCTTCCTGTGGGTGCACCTGTTCGACCCGCACAGCCCGTACGACGCGCCGGCGTGGCGACGCGACCGCTACGCGCGCGACGCCGCGATGGTCGCGGAGGGTCGCGCGGCGAACGACTGGCCGATCGCCGACTACGATGCGGAGCTCCGCGAGACCGACCGCTGGCTCGACGTTCTCCTGCGGACCTTCGAACGCGAGACGGCCGGACGCGGGGTCGTCTGGTTGACCGCCGATCACGGGGAGGGGCTCGAACAGCACGGCGAGCTGACGCACGGCACGCAGCTGTTCGAGGAAGACCTGCGGGTGCCGCTGATCACGTCGCGGCGGGACGCGAGGGAAGGGGGCGGCGGAATCGTGGGCGGGAGCGTGTTCACGACCGCGCTGCCGGAGCTGATGCGCGAGACGGACTGGACGGAGGTGCTCGGCCGCACCGCGCCGGTGCGCGCGAACACCTATCCGCCGGAGGGACGCGGTCGCCTCACCGCGGTGATCGGGCGTCTCGCCGACGGCCGGTGGGGCAAGCTCTGGATCGACCGGGTGCACGGCGAGGAACGAGGCTACGATCTGGACACGGATCCGTCCGAGCGCCGACCCGTGACTCCGGATGCGACGTTCGAACCGCTGCGCGCGTTTGCCGGCGCCGGCGAGCCCGACGCGGGGCACGAGCTGGATCCGGAGACGGAACGTCGCCTGCGGTCGCTGGGGTACACGCATTGAGGATCCTCCTGATCTCGTCGGTGGAGCACCAGTCGGGGAGCGCCCTGCGCTTCCGGGGCCTCGCCGGCGCGCTCGCCCGGCGCGGCCACGACGTGCACCTGCTCGAGCCGGTACCGCCCGGGACCGTGCCGGAGACTCCCGCCGGCGTTCGACGTCATCCGTGTCCGCGTCTGTCCGGTCGGCCCGAGGGACAGGCATTGCTCTGGGTGGCGCACGGCGCCGCCGCCGTCCTGCGCGTGAAGCCCGACGTGTGCTGGGCGCTGAAGGCGTTGCCGAACTCGTGGTGGCCGGCGCGCCTCGCGGGCTGGCGAGGGAGCCGGGTGGCGGTCGATCTGGATGATCTCGACTGGGGCTACTACCCGGAAGGCTGGGCGCGGCGCTTCCTGC
>JAGQIB010000595.1 GCA_020431545.1 Gemmatimonadota bacterium | reverse complement strand
AGTTCGGGTCGGACCTGCTGGCCGGTATCTCGATCGTCACTTCCGTGATTCTCGGCGAGTACCTGGCCGGCACGCTCGTGGTGCTGATGCTCTCCGGCGGCCAGGCGCTCGAGAACTACGCGGTGCGGAGCGCTTCCTCCGTGCTCGAGGCGCTCGCCCGGCGCATGCCGACGGTGGCACACCGGCGTCGCGGCGGCTCGATCGAGGACGTGCCGCTCGACGACGTTCGCCCGGACGACGAGATCGCGATCTTCCCGCACGAGATCTGCCCGGTCGATGGTGTGGTCATCGACGGCCACGGCGTGATGGACGAGTCGTACCTCACCGGCGAGCCGTACCTGATGTCCAAGACGCCGGGCTCGGACGTGCTTTCCGGCGCCGTGAACGGACAGACCGCGCTCACGATCCGCGCCACGAAGCTCGCGGTGGACTCGCGCTACGCGAAGATCATGGAAGTCATGCGCGCGTCCGAGCAACGTCGCCCGAAGCTGCGCCGCCTCGGCGATCAGCTCGGCGCGATCTACACGCCGCTCGCGGTGGCGATCGCGATCCTCGCGTGGGTGCTGAGCGGGGAGGCGGTCCGGTTCCTCGCGGTGCTCGTGGTCGCCACGCCGTGCCCGCTCCTGATCGCGATCCCGGTCGCGATCATCGGCTCGATCTCGCTGTCCGCGCGGCGCGGGATCATCATCAAGGACCCCGCGGTGCTGGAGCGCATCGACACGTGCCGGGTCGCGATCTTCGACAAGACGGGGACGCTCACGTACGGCGAGCCGCGCCTCACCGAGGTGCTGCCGGCGGCGGGGCATGCCGCCGACGACGTGCTCGCGCTCGTGGCGAGCCTGGAGCGGTACTCGAAGCACCCGCTGGCGGGCGCGATCCTGCAGGCCGCGGAGGAACGTCGACTCGCGCTGCGCGAGGCGGAGCGCATCAGTGAACAGCCGGGCGACGGGTTGCGCGGCGAGATCGCGGGTCGCTCCCTCCGGGTGACGAACCGCTCGCGGCTCCTGGCCGACCGTCCCGAGGACGCCGCGAGGTTACCGCCGGTCGAGGGCGGCCTCGAGTGCGTGATCGCGATCGACGAGCGCTACGCCGCGACGTTCCGGTTCCGCGACGAGCCGCGCGCGGACGGCGAGTCCTTCATCCGCCATCTCCGCCCGCGCCACCGTTTCGAGCGCGTGATGCTCGTGTCCGGAGATCGTGAGTCCGAAGTGCGCCACCTCGCGGAGCGGGTCGGAATCACGGAGGTCCACGCCGGGCAGACGCCGGAGCAGAAGCTCGAGATCGTGCGTCGCGAGACCGCGGCCGCGCCGACGTTGTTCCTGGGCGACGGCATCAACGACGCGCCGGCCCTGACCGCCGCGACCGTGGGCATCGCGTTCGGTCAGGAGAGCGACATCACGGCGGAGGCCGCCGGCGCGGTGGTGCTCGAGAGCTCCCTCGAGAAGGTGGATGAACTGCTCCACGTCGCGGGGCGCATGCGCACGATCGCGCTGCAGAGCGCGGTCGGCGGCATGGCCCTCAGCGTCGTGGGCACGTTCATCGCGGCCGCCGGCTATCTTCCCCCGGTGGGCGGCGCGATCCTGCAGGAGGTCATCGACGTGTTCGCGGTGGTCAACGCGCTGCGTGTCGCTCTGCCGCCGAAGACGCTCACCGACTACTGATCTCCTCGGCGAGATCCCCGCGACCCGACCGGAGTCGGCCGAGCACGGCCGCCCCCACCAGCAGCACCGCGAGGCACACCACGATGATCGGCGAGGCCGGTTGATCGAGGTGATACGCGGCGTGCAGGCCGCCGAGACAGCCGAGCCCGGCGAAGATCCATCCCCACGCGAGCCGCGAGCCGTCCCGGCCGGGCAACAGCAGCGCCGCCACGGACGGCAGCACGAGCAGACCGAACACGAGCAGCACGCCGACCAGCGATACCGAGCTCGTGACCACGACCGCGAACGCGCCGTAGAACACGAGGTCCAGCTTGCCCCGCCCGCGCTCCCGCCCTTCGGTCACGGCGAGCAGTCGCTTGTTCAGACGCGCGAGCACGAGACCGATCGCGGAGTACAGCAATGCGGTCCACAGGACCTTGGACGGATCCACGGTGAGCACCTGTCCCACGAACAGGTGCTTCACTTCGTCCATCCCGTGCGGCGAGTGCTCCAGCACCACGAACGTCAGCGCGGTGGCGATCGCGTAGAAGATCGCGATCAACGTTTCCTGGTGCAGTACCCGGCTGCGCAGCGTGGCGAACACCACGCTCCCCGCGAGCGCGAAGGACAGGGAGATCACGTACGAGGCCGTCGTGCCGTGCTCGAGTCCGAACACGACGCCGACGGCGGCCCCGAGGGCCGCCATCTGCGCCATGGCGAGATCGACGAAGAGCACGCCGCGCCGTACCACGTGGAACCCGAGGTACGCGTGCACCCCGGCCAGCACGAGACAGCACACGAGTGCCCAGCGCATGAACGGGAGCGACCAGGGTTCGAGGAACCAGCTCATCGGGCCTCCAGAGCCGCCACGGCCTGTTCGAGGTGGACGAAGTACGACTCCGGAGTCGGCTCCTCGCACGAGGTCGGGATCAGGACGTCGCGGGCTCCGACTTCCCGCTCCAGGAAGCGCACGGGCGAGGGCGTCTGGTACGGATCGCGGAAGACCGCCCGCACTCCGGTCGCCTTCAGGACGTCGGCGGTTTCCTGGAGCTGACGCGCGCTCGGCGGGATTCCCGGCAACGGCTCGACCCGCGCCACGATCTCCGCGCCGAAGCGATGAGCGAAGTACACCCACGAGCGGTGGTACTCCGCGAACCGCGCGCCGCCCGCTCGCTCGCGCCAGGCCGCCGTTCGCCGCTCGGCCTCGGCCGCGAAAGTCTCGGCGTTCGTGCGGAACCGATCGGCTTCGTCCGGGCGCGCCCGCCCGAACACGTCGGCGAGACCGCGCGCGACGCCGGCGGCGTTCAGCGGGTCCGTCCACCAGTGCGGATTGCCCTCCGGATGGACGTCGCCCTGCGAAAGATCGACCTTGCCCGCCGGCTTCTCCAGCACTTCGACCCATTGCGAGCAGTCGACGACCTTGAGATCGCGGTTGCGGGAACCGCGCACGATGTCGTCCGCCCACAGATCGAGCGAAAGCCCGACCTTCAGGTAGAAGTCCGCTTTCGCGGTGAGTCGCATCGTGCTCGGGCGAACCTCCAGCGCGTGCGGGTCGCGGTCGGGACGGGCGACGATCTCGACGGAGGCGTCGCGGCCGAGGACGGCCCGCGCGATCGCGCCGACGTCCGTGGTCGAGGCGACGACTCGCAACGGCTCGCCCGCGTCGGCCCGCGGCGTGAGTGCGAGGAAGGCGGCCCCGAGACCGATCAGAATTCGATGCATGATCGTTCTCCTCTCTAGAACCGGTGCGGCTGGTGGGGGCCCAGCGAGAACAGGGCCTGCAGGACGAGCTCGTTCGAGGCGGGCGCCTCGTCCGGTGACGTTCGGCGCGCGACCGCACGGAACACGGTCGTCTCCTCCATGAGTTGCAGGCCCACGAAACCGCCGTAGCGGCTCGTGCGGATCGAGTCGTCGGCGCGCTCGGCCGTGGACTCGGCCCAGCCGCCGACGTTCCAGCGACGATCGAGGCGGAGATCGGCGACCGCGAAGAAGCCGGTCGGATCCTGCGCCGACGTTTCCTCCGAAGCTTCCAGCGTGCCCTTCACGCCTTCGACCTGCAGCACGAGCTTCCGGGTGGGACCGAGGTCGAAGTTGAACTTCGCGTCGATGTCCAGCCACGTCGCGTGCGCGCCGTCCGCCGGGTCGTACGCCCCGTGCAGGACGGATCCGCCGATCGCGAACGAGACCGAGCCCGAAGGCTGCGCGAACAGCTCGAGGCGTCCCGAAGCGCCGAGCTCCGGCGCGTCCTCCTCGGCGTCGATGCTGTCGGCGGCCGCGTGATCGTGCCCCCCGAGCAACGACGTGCCGCCCAGGACTCCCGCCGACGCGCGGATCGCTGGCCCGGTCGTGGGGGCGAGCCAGTCGAGCCGCGCCGTGACGTCGCGGGCACCGTCCTCCCCGAAGAACTCCTGGTGCATGAGCGGGGCGTCGAGCCACGGGAACGCGTGGCGATGACGCGGATTGATCTGACCGAAGTCGAGCAGCGACTGGCCGGCGGTCAGCGCGAGCGACGCCGGCAGGTAGCGATCGAGCGTGAGCTTCGCCTCCTCGACCTCGATGCCTTCCGTGCCGTGGATGCCCAGGTACACCACCGCGCTCGCGTACGGGTTCAGCGCGCCGGCGAGGCCGACTTCGACCTCGTGCAGCTCGAGTGAGTGCGTCGACTCGCCGTCCGTGTCGACGGCCTGCGCCCGCACGTCGCCGATGACGGACAGATCGGGGTTCAGCTTCTGGGCGAGCGCCGGCGGCACGAAGCACGCCAGCACGAAGGCGGCCGCCCACGCGGATACGATGGAACGCGACATGCGCCCCTCCTCTCGGAATCGTGAAGACGGCGCGGATCCCGGACGGGACCGCGCACGAAGATGAGCCGGGTCTTCAGTCGATTCGCGGGGGGCCGCGACCGCGGGGAGTGGGGCGCGCCGCGGCGTGGAGCGGGAGGGTGGGAGGGACGGTGAAGGAGCAATCGGCGGCCGGCGGATCGGGCAGCTCCGGCGCCACGACCGGATCGGTCGTCTGCGTCGCGTGGAACAGGCAAACGGGACACGATGGCCACGACTCGTGGTCGTCGTGGCAGTCGTCGTGGCGCAGCCCGCCGAATCCGAGCGGGCTCGCCAGCATCAGAACGAGACCCAGCACGGCCCCGAGCGCGTTTCGCATGTACTGAGGGAACGCCCGGGGCCGGGATCCTGTCAAGGGAGGCGAGTCGCCGGTCCTGGGGCCGACGGGCCGGCCGCTGATCGGCCGGGGTCGTGGGGATCGGATCCGCGACGATGCAGCCGGAGGGATCGTCGTCGGGCCCCGCTTTGTGGAATCACCCCAAACCGGTAGGTTGGCGATGTCCCCGGGAGGTCCCATGCGCTCCTCGCTCGAGATTCGCGGCATGCACTGCGCGAGCTGCGT
>JAGQIB010000026.1 GCA_020431545.1 Gemmatimonadota bacterium | reverse complement strand
TCCAGGATGCCCTCGGCCCGGAATCCCTCGAGGAGACGGCTGACCATCTCGCGCACGCTGCCGAGATCGTCGGCGAGCTGCTGGTGCGTCACCCGGATGTCGTCCCCGCGCTCGAGCAGCGTGGCGGCGAGCCGCTCGTCCAGGCGCTGGAACGTCACGGCCTGCACGAGCGTCATCGTCTCGCCCAGCCGGTGCGCGAACGTCGCGAGCACGGTGTCGCGGAAGCCCGCGTCGCCCGCGATGAGCCGCGCGAACACGCTCTGCGGGATCACGAAGCCGTCGACCTCTTCCTCCACCACACCGGTCGCGGAGTACACGGAGTGGCCGAGCAGGCACCCGATCGTGAGCACGCACAGGTCGCCGGGGCGGACCCGGTACAGCACGAGCTCGCGCCCCTCGGGCGAGCGCTTGAACACGCGCACGCAGCCGCGCACGGGAAGCGGCAGCCCGGTGCACGGGCCCGTCTCGTCGAACAGGACGTGACCCGGCGGCACCGTGACGCGCACGGTCACGTCGCGCAGTCCCGCGGTCAGCTCGCGGGGCAGGCGCGCGAGGGCGGGATACGCGTGAGCCAGGTCGGCGAACGATCGGTCGTCGATCATGGACCATTGATAGCACGAGCGGCGGGCGAGGCGGGACCCCTTGTCACAGTTCGAGACCCGTCGCGTATCTCTCGTGCCCCGTCGGAAGCCGTTCGCTTCCGTCTCGCGGCCGGGCGAACTCCGCCGGCCGTTCCATCGCCTTTTCTCCTCAGGGAGACTCTTCATGCGTTCCGTTTCACTCGCGCTTCTCGGCGCGTTCGTTCTGCTGCCGGTCGCGGCCGGCGCGATCCCCTACACGCTCACTCTGGAGGACAACGTTTCCGGCGGTCCGGACACCGGCCAGCCGCTCGCCCCGCCCGTCGTGGTCGTGCACGACGCCGGCTACTCCATCTTCACCCTGGGCATGCCGGCCTCGCCCGGCCTCGAGACGCTCGCCGAGGAAGGCGCGCCCACGGGCGTGGCGGCCGAGGCGATGGCGAGCCCGAACGTGCACACTGTCGTCACCGGCACGGGTCCGTTCTTCACTTCGGTGTCGGTGGACTTCGAGGCGAACCCCGGCGATCTGGTCTCCGTGGCGTCGATGTTCGGCCGCACGAACGACCTGTTCACGGGCATCCGCAACGTGACGTTGCCGGCGATGGGCGTGATGGTCATCACGCCGACGAACGTCTACGACGCGGGCACCGAGGTGAACACGGGCATGGCCGCGCACATTCCCTTCTACGGGAACAGCGGCGTGGGTCCGGACGAGAACGGCGTCGTGAGCATGATCTCCACGTACTCCGTCGTCGACGATCCGACCTACGGCATGCTGACGTGGGACTTCCCGCCGTCCGCCACCATCACGATCGTGGCGAACGAGCCGGCGCCCGTCGAGGCGACGAGCTGGGGCGGCGTGAAGAACCTGTACCGGTAGTCGGTCGAAGAACGCGCACGACGCGGGCGGCGGCGGCCTGGGAACCGCCGCCCGCGCCTTCCTCGGGCGACGCGAAGGAGCCGCGGCGACGCCCGGGACTAGGCCGGAACGGTACGCGCCGCGACGACGAGATCGGAAGACGTGGCTTCGTCGAACGGCTCGCGCCGCATGCCTCCGAACACGGAGAGATTTTCGAAACCGGCGGCAGTGAGCGCGGATTCCACGTCCGGCCGGCGCCAGGCGCGGTGGCGGAGCTGCTTCGCGCCGCGGACGTCCACGCGCGGCGCCTCGCCTTCCGTCTCGCTCGGCACGAGATGCAGCGAGATCGGGAAGAAGTGAACGAAGTCCTGGTCGCCGTCGGCCGGCTCGAACACGCGCACGAGCACGACCTTTCCGCCGCCTTCCTCCTCCGGCAACTCGCGCACGTTCACCGGCATCGCGCGCTGGGCGCCGCTCGCGATGCGCGCGTAGTTGAGCGTCTGGATCAGGAACGGCGCGCCGGGCGCGAGCGCACGGGCGATGCCGCGGAACAGCGCGTCGAGTGCGTCGCGCGTGGGCACGAACGCGAGCCCGTTGCCGAGAAAGAGCGCGCCGCCGAACGGCGCCTCGGGCAGCTCGCCGGCGGTGGCGCCGTCGCGGAGCTCGAAGCGGACCGAGCCGCCGGCGCTCGTGTCCCCCGCGACCTCCCGCGCGCTCTCGATCATCGAATCGGACACGTCCACGCCGACCGCGGTCCAGCCCTGCTCCGCGAAGTGGCGCGCGTGCTCGCCGCTGCCGCAGCCCACGTCGAGCAGGCGCCGCGGCAGGCCGCGCGCGGGCGCGTCGCCAAAGACGTCGTGCAGGAAGGGAGCTTCGCGTTTGATGCGCTCCGGCCACGCGATCACGCGCCGGTACTCGGAACGCGAGAACATGTTCGTCACGGGGTGGAGGATACCGGTCCGAGCTTCATCGTGAGAAGGAGGATCCATCCCTCGTTCCGCACCGCGGTGAGGGTCCCGTTCTCCACGCCGGGATACGGATTCGTGAGATCGCGGAAGTAGCGGGCCATCACGCCGGCCTTGCCGCGCTCGAATCCGGCCTGCAGGTGGAGGCCGAGGGCCGTGCGATTCAGCTGATCCTGCACGCCGACCGAGTCGTGCTGGGTCTGGAGCAGGAACTCCGCGCCGACCCCCGCGCCCACGTACGGGACGATCGAGCCGCCCCGCTTCGCCGCGAGGACGGAGATCGGAATCGAAAGGTAGTGCGCGCGGACCTCCTGGGTCGCCAGGCCCACGATCTGGCCCTGTTCATCGGCGCGAGGACTCTGATCGCGCGTTCCGCGCTGCTGGTACAGCGCCTCCACGCGTGGGAAGAACGTGCTCCGGCCGAGATCGAACCAGATGCCGCCCGCGAATCCCGAGATCCGGTCCGCGGGATCGAAGAGCTGTTCGCCGTCGTAGTCGAAGCTCTGGGTCCAGGATCCGAGGCCGGCCGTGGCGCCCCACTGCGCCAGCGAAAGCCCCGCGGCGGGCGAGGCGACCGGGGCGGCGCCGGCGAGCAGCGCGGCGACCGCGAGTGCCGGGCGGAGCGGAGAGCGGGAACGGAAGATCGGGTGCATCGGCGGCGCCTCCTGAGTCGGAGTATCCGACCCACTTCCGCAGACGACAAGGCCACCCCCCGGAAACACCGAGGATTTACGTCGGCCGTTGCGCCGATCCGGCGGGACCGCGAGAATGCTCGCTTTCCGGCTCGATCCCACCCAGGAGCGTCTCGTGCGCGATCTTCCCATCGGCGTGTTCGATTCCGGCGTCGGCGGTCTCACCGTCCTGCGTGCGCTGCGCGAGGCGCTGCCGGCCGAGCCGCTCACGTACCTCGGCGACACGGCGCGGCTGCCTTACGGGACCAAGGGTCCGGAGACGGTGCGTCGCTACGCGATCCAGGCGGCGCACTGCCTCGTGGATCGCGGCGTGAAGATGCTGGTGGTGGCGTGCAACACGGCATCCTCGCTCGCGCTCGACGCGCTGGAGCGGGAGTTCGCGCCGGTGCCGGTGGTGGGAGTGGTGCGGCCCGGCGCGCGGGCGGCGGCCGCCGCGTCGGCGAGCGGGCGCATCGGCGTGCTGGCCACCGAGTCCACCGCGCGCGGCGGCGCGTACGAGCGCGAGATCCGCGCCGTGCGCGCGAACGCGAACGTCGTGTCCAAGGGCTGCTCCGTGTTCGTCGCGCTGGCGGAGGAAGGCTGGAGCCACGGACCGATTGCCGAGGCGGTCGCGCGGGAGTACGTCGAGCCGCTGATGAAGGCACACGCGCCGGACTGTCTGCTGCTCGGCTGCACGCACTTTCCCGTGCTGGCCGACGCGATCGCGATCGTCGCCGGCCCGGACGTGCGCATCGTGGACTCGGCGGCCACCACCGCCGACGTCGTGCGCGAGGAGATCACGCGGCGGGGACTCGCCGCCGCGCCGCTCGCGCCGGGGGCCATGTCGCCGGCGCCGCGTCTGCTGGCGACCGACTCGCCGGATCGGTTCGAGCGTGTGGCGTCGCGTTTCCTGCCGCCGTCCGAGGCGCCGCACGATATCGAGCTCGTGGATCTCGCGTGAATCATCTCGGGCACGTGTGGGTCGCGCGACGTTCCGGAACGTCGGTGCTCGGCAACCTGCTCGGCGACTTCGTGCATGGGAATCCGAGCGGCCGCTTCGACGCCTCCGTCGTGCAGGGGATCCGCCTGCACCGCAAGGTCGACACGTACACGGATGCCCATCCGGCCTTCGCGCGCACCCGCGCCCGCCTTCGTCCCGAGCTGCGCCGCTACGCCGGAGTGGTCGTCGACATCCTGTGGGATCACGTGCTCGCGCGCGACTGGCCGGACTTCGATCCGGAGCCGCTGCGCGACGTCGCCGACGGCATCCTCGCGGAGCTCACCGCCGCCGACGCGATCCTGCCCGACCGTCTCCGTTCCTTCGCCGCCTACGCCCGCGCGACCGACGTCTTCGTCGGCTACGGCACCCGCGCCGGCATGGAGCGGGTGTTCCAGGGCGTGTCCCGGCGCATCTCCCGCGAGAACCCGCTGCCGACCGCGGCCGAGGAGCTGGACCGGCAGGGGGAGTCCCTGGGCGAGGACTTCCGCGAGTTCGCCGCGGATCTGGAGCGCGCCCTGGGGCCGGAGGGCCCTCTTTCGCCCGCGCTCCTTGTCCCGTAAGGGGCGGACGGGTAACTCTCGGGCATATGAAAGTGATCGCGGACCTCTGTGTGGTGCCCCTCGGAGTGGGAGTTTCGGTCTCGTCTCACGTCGCGGCCTGCGAGCGCGTGCTGCGGGAGGCCGGGCTGAAGCACGAGCTGCACGCCTACGGCACGAACATCGAAGGCGAGTGGGACGACGTGTTCGCGGCGATCCGTCGCTGCCACGAGGTCGTCCACGAGATGGGCGCTCCGCGCATCACGACCACGTTGAAGTTCGGGACCCGGATCGATCGCGAGCAGTCCATGGAGGACAAGGTGCGCAGCGTGGAGGAGAAACGGTGACGGACTTCGATCGCCGCCTGCGACACCACCCCGGATCGGGAGGCGCCCCGCGCCCGCCGCGCCCCGCCCGCATCGACGTGGGCACCGCCGTCCCCGATCCGAACCGGCCGGATCCCACCGACCCCGCCGGAGCCGCCTCCGATCCGGCGCAGAGCCGACTCGCGGGCTACTACCGCGATCGCGCGCCCGAGTACGATCGCATCTACCAGAAGCCGGAACGCCAGGCGGACCTCGCGAAGCTCGAGGCGCTGGTGCAGCGGTGGGTCACCGGCCGCAACGTGCTCGAGCTCGCGTGCGGCACCGGCTGGTGGACCCAGGTCATGGCGCGCTCGGCGCGCTCCGTCACCGCGACCGACCTGAACCAGTCCGTGCTCGAGATCGCCGGGCGCCGGGAGTACGGGCGCACGCCCGTGACGTTCCGGATCGCGGACGCCTGGAACCTCCACGACATTCCCGGCGTGTTCGACTGCGTCTTCGCCGGCTTCTGGATCTCGCATCTGCGGCGGGAGCGCATCCGAGGGTTCCTGGACTCGCTGGACGATCGCCTGGGGCTCGGCGGGCGCGTGGTGCTGCTCGACAATCGCTTCGTGGAAGGCAGCAGCACGCCGATCTCCCGCACGGACGAGCACGGCGACACGTTCCAGATTCGCCGCCTGGACGACGGGCGCGAGTTCGAGGTCCTCAAGAACTTCTTCGGGAAGAGCGACCTGATGCACCTCCTGGACGCTCCCTCGCGCTTCGTGGAGCTGAAGGAGATGCCGCACTACTGGGCCGCGGTCTACGATCGCGGAACGCCCGGATAGGCGCTATCCTCCGCTCCATGAAGGTCTGCATCATCACGACCGGCGGCACGATCGACAAGGTCTACTTCGACGCGAAGAGCGCGTACGAGGTCGGGGAGTCGAACGTCCCGAACATCCTGCGCGAGGCGAACGCCACCCTCGACTGGGAGGTCGTGAACCTGCTCCGCAAGGACAGCCTCGAGCTCACCGACGCGGATCGCGCGCTCATCCGCGCCACGGTGGAATCGCGGCCGGAGTCGCGCATCGTGGTCACGCACGGCACGGACACCATGGTGGAGACGGCGCGCGCGCTCGTCGGGGTGCCCGGCAAGACCATCGTGCTCACGGGGTCGCTCGCGCCCGCGCGATTCAAGTTCTCGGACGCGGAGTTCAACGTCGGCCTCGCGCTCGGCGCCGTGCAGACCGCGCCGGCCGGCGTGTGGATCGCGATGAACGGACGCGTGTTCGATCCCGCGAACGTGCGCAAGAACCGCGAGGCGAACCGATTCGAGGAGACGGAGACATGACCGAGGACGGACGGGAAGACCCCGGGGGTCTCGATCGCGAGGAGTTCGTGCGCGAGTTCGGCGAGCCCGGCGTGCAGAATCCGAACGTGCTCGATCTGATCCTGGCCTCCGAGCCGGGCGAGGATCCGCTCGTCACGCTCGTGATGACGGAGCGCCGCCCGTTCGGGTCGTACGAGCAGCTCCGTCAGCTCGAGGAGAAGATCAACCGCTACCTCGGCTACGTGCTGGACGGCTACCTGATCCAGCAGTTCCCGGAGTACGAGGGCTGGCCGGTTTCCATCCGCCTCGAGTGCGTGGAAGAGCCCACCGGCGAGACCATCGCGTTTCTGGGCGAGGCGAACGCGGCGATCGAGGAGCAGGGTCTCCGGTTCGAGGTCGTCGTGGAGATGCCCGGAGAGCCTCACTGAGCGGGGACGCGGAGGGGCCGCGGGGCGCGGCGGCGTTCGAGCCGTCCGATCCGGACTTCGTCGCGCGCGTGCGAGCGAGCTTCGCGCGGCAGCACTTCATGAACACGCTCGGGGCCGAACTCGGCGCCGTCGAACCCGGCCGCTGCGAGATCCGGCTCGCCTGGCGCGAGGGCCTCGGGCAGCAGCACGGGTACTTCCACGCGGGCGCGCTCGCCACGATCGCGGACACCGCCGCCGGGTACGCCGCCTACACGCTGATGCCGGCGGATTCCTCGGTGCTCTCGATCGAGTTCAAGATCAACCTGCTGCGCCCGGCCGACGGGGAGCTCGTGATCGCGCGGGCCGAAGTGATCCGCCCGGGACGTCGCGTCTCCACCTGTCGCGCCGACGTCTTCACGGAAAAGGGCGGGGCCCAGAAGCTCTGTGCCACCGCCCTTCTCTCGATGATGTGCCTGCCGGGCCGGGCGGATGCCCCGAACGAACGGGCCGCCGGCCTGACCTAGTTGCTCGACGTCTCGGAGCGCTTCTCCATCGTCATCGGCGGCTCCTTCGGCAGCAGGTAGTTCTCCCAGAAGAGCGACAGGCCCCAGACCATCTGGTCCACGTTCGACTTCTTGCGGAAGCCGTGGCCCTCGTCCTTCGCGAGCATGTACCAGACCTCCTTGCCCTTGCCGCGCACGACGTCCACGATCTGCTCGGCCTCGGACGCCGGCACGCGCGGATCGTTCGCGCCCTGCACGACCATGAGCGGGACGTCGATCTTGTCCGCGTTCGTGGTGGGCGAGATCTTCTCGAGGTGCTCGCGCATCGCGGGATCCCGCTCGTCGCCGTACTCCACGCGACGCAGATCGCGGCGGTAGTCCTTGGTGTTCTCCAGGAACGTCACGAAGTTCGAGATGCCGACACTCTCCACGCCGCAGCGCACGCGATCGCTGTAGTGCGTGAGCACCGCCAGCGTCATGTAGCCGCCGTACGAGCCGCCGGTCACGCCCACGCGCGTCGCGTCGAGATCCGGCTGGGTCGCGATCCAGTCGAGCAGGGCGCCGATGTCCTTCACGGAGTCCTCGCGCTTGAACCCGTTGTCCAGCAGGAGGTACGACTTGCCGAAGCCGTCGCTGCCGCGGACGTTCGGGTAGATCACCGCGCAACCGAGCTCGTTCACGTAGTACTGCGACGTGAAGGAGAACCACGCGCGCGACTGGCTCTCCGGCCCTCCGTGGATGCGGACGATCACCGGGAACGGACCCTCGCCCTCCGGCTTGTAGATGAAAGCCGGGATCTGGCGCGGCTTGCCGTCCGGACCCTGGTCGAACGTGGGGAAGTGGATGATCTCGGACGTCACGAAGGTGGAGGTGTCGAGTCCGCCGACCTCGGCCTGCGTCCAGCGCTCGACCTTCTTGCTGGCGACGTCGAGCGTGTAGACGTCGGTGGGAGCGGCGGTCGTCTCGAGCGTGAACGCGATCGTCTTGCCGTCCGGCCGGAACTCCACACCGCCGAGCACGCCGAGCGGCAGATCCACCTTCGTGCGCTTCCGCGACTTCGTGTCCATCAGGTACACCTCGTCCGCGCCGTCGACGTTCACGGAGAACGCGAGCGTCTTGCGGTCCGGGCTCATCACGATGCCGCCCACCGTCCACGGGATGTCGCCGGTGAGCTCCTCGGAGTCCTCGGAACCGAGCTTGCGCCAGCGCAGCGTCTGGTGCTCGCTGCCCTCGTCCGACGTGTAGAACACTCCGTCGCCGGAGGCGTCGAACCGGCCTGCCCCGTACGCGATCGTCGCGCCGTCGACCGGCTCCTGACGCCCGATCGGGTGCTTCTCGCCGGACTTCACGTCGAACCACCACAGGTAAGACTCGTTCGCGGACACGTAGTGGGAGGCGAGGATCCGGCGATCGTCCGGGGACCAGTCCGTGGGCGACCAGTAGCCTTCGGTCTGGAGCGCGATGCGCTTGGCGTCGGGGTTCTTGGGATCCATCACCCAGATGTCGTGGTCCGTCTGGTTCCGCATCGTGCTGCGCCACGCCACGCGGTCCTTCGCGTTCGACCACAGCGGGCCGCCGTTCTGGCCCTCGCCGTCGGTGAGGAGCGTGGCCTCGCCGTTCTTGAGATTGAAGCGGAAGATCTGCGCCGCCTCGTTGCCGCCGAAGTCCTTCGTGAACAGGAACCAGCCCGGTTCGGTGCCGAAGCTCGCGTCGCCCACCGGCTCCGTGAAGAACGTGAGCTGGCGGCGCGCCATGCCCGGCGCCGCCACGTGATGGAGCTGGGTGGTCTCGCCGAACCGGGTCGCGATGACGATGCCGCCGGCCGGATCCCAGGCCGCGAAGGAGTGGCCGCGCACGTTCGCGTACTGGTTCATCTTCTCCACGATGCGATCGGGGATCTCGGGGATACCGTCGAGCACGAGCTGACCGACTTCGCGGACGGCGCCTTCGGCCGTCTCCTCGGCCGCGGCCGGGGTCACGAGCGAGACCGGCGCCGCCGTGAGGGCCGGCACGAGAGCCAAGAGCGAGACGCGGCCGAGGCCGGGTCGCTGCCAGTGACGCATGAAAGACTCCTGTCGAGGAGGGCGTGGAGGGTGGATCGGAACGATCCCCCCGGGTCCGGGTTCCGGAAGAAAATCGCATCAGTCCGGGAGCGGATCAAGGGCGAGGGCCGGAACGCTCGCCTTTGAACGGCCGGAAGGGACGATCCGTCCCTCCCGGGGGGCGAGTGCCGGCCCCGGAACGCCCCCGAAGGGGGCCGGAGGCCCTATTCTCGGGTTCGAGATCAGTTGCGGCGGGAGCGTCGGACTGCCATGCTCGGTGCCCCCGCGGAGGAAACGATGAGCCGAAGCCTACACGTCGCCCGCTGGACCCCGGTGCTGCTCGCGTTCGGCGCGCTCGGCCTCGCCGGCTGCGGCGGGGAGAAGCCCGCCGAGGCCCAGGGGCGCGGCGGCGGTCCCGGCCCGGGAGGTCCCGGCGCGGCGCCGGCCGCGGTGCCCGTGGCCGTGGAGATCGTCCGCAGCGGCACCGCGTCCTCCTACTACACCGCGACCGCCACGCTGGAGCCGGAGAGTCACGCGCAGGTCACGTCGCGGGCCACGGGCGTGGTGCGTGAGATCGTGCGCGAGGAAGGCGATCGCGTGAAGGCCGGGGACCTGCTGCTGCGGCTGGAAGACGATCAGGCCCGCTGGCGGGTGAAGCAGGCCGAGGCGAATCTCGAGATGGCGCGCGCCGATCACACGCGGGGCCAGGCGATGCGCGAGGGCGATCTCCTCTCGGCCGAGGAGTTCGAGGTCATGGAGAACACGCTGAGCGTCCGCGAGGCGGAGCTGCAGCTCGCGCAGCTCGAGCTCGCGCATACGCGTGTGGTCTCGCCGTTCACCGGGCAGGTCGTGCGGCGGCACGTCGATCTCGGCGCGAACGTGAATCCGGGCACCGCGCTGTTCGACGTGATGGACGTCGATCCGCTGCTCGCGCGCGTGCACGTGCCCGCGCGTCGCATGGGCTACGTGAAGGTCGGCCAGCCGATGGAGATGCGCCTCGACACGCTCGACGCGACGCTGACCGGTCGCGTGAGTCTCGTGTCGCCCATCGTGGATCCCACGACCGGCACCGTGAAGATCACGGCCGAGATCGACGGATACCCGGCCGGCACGCGTCCCGGCGACTTCGCGGAGGTGCGCATCGTGACGGCGCGTCACGAGGACGCGGTGCTCGTGCCGACCCGCGCGATCTTCGAGGACCAGGGAACGCAGATCGCGTACGCCGTGGTGGACGGCAAGGCGATGCGCAAGCCGGTCGAGACCGGCTTCGTCGACGGCGACGACACGGAGATCGTGTCCGGGCTGACGCCCGGGGACATCGTCGTGGTCAAGGGGCAGCGCAACCTGCGTGACGATGCCGCGGTGAAGGTGCTCGAGGGGCCGCCGGACGTGCTGGCCGCCCTCGGCGTGACCGTGGAGGAACCGGCCGCCCCGGCGGAGGCAGCCGGAGAGGACGGCCCCAAGGACGCGT
Source organism: Gemmatimonadota bacterium (assembly GCA_020431545.1). Taxonomy (GTDB): domain Bacteria; phylum ARS69; class ARS69; order ARS69; family ARS69; genus JAGQIB01. The sequence continues at coordinate 2,280 of JAGQIB010000026.1, read as the reverse complement.
CGTGATCCGCGCGCTCGTCACGTTCGCGGTCCGGCGCCGCGTCACCGTGGTGATGATCGGGCTCGCGGTGGCCGCGTTCGGCTTCGTGGGTCTGTCCCGCCTCTCCGTGGACCTGCTGCCCGACATCTCCTATCCGTCGCTCACGGTGCAGACCGAGTTCCCGGACACGGCGCCGGGCGAGGTCGAGAACCTCGTCACGCGTCCCGTGGAGGAGGCCGTCGGTGTCCTGCGCGGACTGCAGGAGATCCACTCCGTCACGCGCACCGGTCGCTCCGAGGTAACGCTCCAGTTCGCGTGGGGTGCGGACATGGACGATCTCGCCATGGAAGTGCGTGAGAAGCTCGATCGGCTCGTGCTGCCCGAGGAGACGGAGGCGCCGGTCGTGCTGCGCTACGATCCCGCGCTCGATCCGATCCTGCGTCTCGCGCTCACCGGCTCCGACGATCTGACGCTGCTGCGTCGGGTGGCCGAAAAGGAAGTGAAGCAGGATCTCGAGACGCGCGACGGCGTGGCGGCCGCGATCGTGAAGGGCGGCGAGGAAGAGGAGATCCTGATCGACATCGATCAGGGCAAGCTCGCCTCGCTCGGCATCACGCCGGAGCGGCTCGGCCAGGTGCTCGCGGGATCGAACATCAATCGCCCCGGCGGCTCGCTCGAGTCGATCGAGAGCCAGTACCTGGTGCGCACGCTGAACGAGTTCGACTCGATCGAGGAGATCCGCGAGATCGCGATCAATCCGGTGGGCACGGCGCCCGTGCGGCTCGCGGACGTGGCCACGGTGACGTGGGGCGCGAAGGAGCGCGAGGAGATCACGCGGGTCGACGGCGTGGAGGCGGTCGAGATCGCGATCTACAAGGAGGGCGACGCGAACACCGTGGCCACCGCCGACGCGGTCCTGGAAGCGCTGAAGTTCATCCCCGACGGGCTGCCCGAGGGGATGGAGCTCGTGGTGCTGTTCGACCAGTCGCGATTCATCCGGCAGGCCATCAACGAGGTGCGGAGCGCGCTCCTGATCGGCGGCCTGCTCGCGATCGCGGTGCTCGCGCTGTTCCTGCGCGATGTGGTGCCCACCCTCGTGATCGCGCTCTCGATTCCGGCGTCGCTCGTGGCGACGTTCATCCTCATGTACCGCCTCGGTGTCTCGCTGAACATCATGTCGCTCGGCGGCCTCACGCTCGGGATCGGCATGCTGGTCGACGGCTCGATCGTGGTGCTGGAGGCGATCCAGCGTCGCGTGCGGGCCGGGGCGTCGCGCGCGCGGGCCGCGATCGAAGGCACGGTGGAGGTCGGCGGCGCCGTCACGGCCTCGGTGCTCACGACCGTGGCCGTGTTCTTTCCGATCGTGTTCGTGGAGGGCGTGGCCGGGCAGCTGTTCCGCGATCAGGCGCTCACCGTGACCGCGAGCCTGCTCGCGTCACTCGTCGTCGCGTTGACGCTGATCCCGATGCTGTCGTCGATCGGGGGCAAGAAGGCGCCGGCGGGGATGACTGCTCCCGCGCCGCCGCGCAGCGAGCTCGAAGCCGACGACGGGGAGGAGCTCGGCTGGCTCTCGCGCAGCTACGAACGGCTGCTGCGCTCCGTCCTCCGCCACCGCGGCCCGACGCTCGGAGTGGCGGTGATCCTGTTCGCGCTGTCGCTGCTCGCGATTCCGCGCCTCGGATCCGAGCTGATCCCGTCGCTGTCGGAGGGCGAGTTCCAGTTCGAGGTCGTACTGCCGGAGGGAACGCCGCTCGCGGTCACGGACCGCGTCATCGGCCGCATGGAGGAGATCGCCGATCAGGATCCGGGGATCGAGCGGACGTTCGCGTCGATCGGAAGCCGTCTCGTGTCCGGCGGCCTCTCGCTGCGCACGAAGGACGAGAACCTCGGCCAGCTGAACGTGGTGATGGCGGATCGATCCCGCGACGAGGCGCAGATCGCGCTGGAGGAGCGGCTGCGACTCGCGTACGAGAACATCCCCGACCTGGAGGCGAAGCTCGGTCGTCCCTCGTTCTTCTCGCTCGAGACGCCGGTGGAGATGGTGTTCTTCGGCGAGGATCTCGAGCGGCTCTCGGACTACACGCTGTCGCTGCTGCCGAAGGTCGCGGCGGTGCACGGCCTCGAGGACGTTCGCGCCTCGATGGAGGCCGGCAACCCGGAGCTCACGGTGCGGTTCGATCGCGACCGGCTCGCGGCGCTCGGCCTCTCCATCGCCGACGTTTCCACGGTGCTCCACCAGCGGGTGCAGGGCACCGTGGTCTCCCGTTTCCGCGCCGACGACCGCCTGATCGACATCCGCGT
>JAGQIB010000594.1 GCA_020431545.1 Gemmatimonadota bacterium | reverse complement strand
AGCGGCCCGTTCGCCAGCCCGCCCTCGTCCAGCACGTACCCACGGGCGCGGCCGGGCACGAGGTCGCGCGAGTCGTGGTGGCCGGTGTGCTCCATGCCCGCCGGTTCGCAGAGGTAATGCTGAAGCGCATCGTCGTAACTTCGGCCGGACGCGAGTTCCACCACGCGGGCGAGCACGCTGAACCCCGCGGACGAGTACACGGACTTCTCGCCCGGCTCGAGCGGCAGCAACCCGGCCTGCTTCACGAGTTCCACCATGTCGGCCGCGGTGCGCGGAATGGTTTCCTCCTGCGGAGTGGTCACGCGGTGCGGGATGCACGCGCGGTGATTCAGCAGATGAGACACGGTGATCTCGTTGCCGCGAGGGAAGTCCGGAATCCACCGGGAGATCGTGTCCTCCGGGGCCAGGAGACCTTCCTCGGCGAGCCGGCACACGAGCGCGATCGTCATGGGCTTGGTCACGGACGCGATGCCGGTGGGCGTATCCGGTCCGTTCGGGATGCGGTGTTCCGCATCCGCCCAGCCCCACGATCGCTCGAGCAGGACGTCCTGGCCGCGGGCGATCAGCAGCGATCCGGACAGGTGCCGGGCGTCGACGAACGGGGCGACATAGGCGTCGACGCGGGCCGCGAGGGCGGGATCCTCGGCGGCAGCGGGCGCAGCGACGGCGAACAGGATCGGAAGGACGGCGACGGCGCGCGCGGTCGCCTGGGCCGGACGGCTCGGCATGGGATCTCCTCGAAGCTCCAGGGGGCCGGCCGGAGCCGGCGGGAGGACGGTCTCTCCGGGAGAGACGGAGATCCGCCGCCCGCCGTTCGATGATCCGCCGGTGTTTTCGAACCCGACGTCGCCGTCGCCCCGCGAAGAACGAGCCTAGCGATGGAGACTCTTGATTCGAGACCAGGCGAGGTCCTCCGGCGCGCCCACCGACACCGCGTCGGAGGCGATCGAGAACTCGACCGACGACACGAAGACGACGCCCGTGGCCTCCGAGGTGCCGCAGCCGAAGCGCGCGCCTCCCCCCGCCGACCCGAACGGCAGGCCATCGTAGCCCGTGTGCACCGTGGAACCGTCGATGAGGAAGGAAGCGGTTCCGGACGCGCCGTCGGAGACGAGCTCGAACGTGTGGTATCCGCTGCCGACCGCGGTGTACGTCGGTCCGGAGAACGGGGGATAGCCTTCGAGCAGGCGGGCGGTCACGTCGCCCCCGGCCTCTGCTTTCAAGTGCACCTGAAAGGCGACGCTTCCCGTGAGGAAACCGAAGAACTGCGTTTCTCCCGCGCCGGTCGCGTTCGTGACCCGCATCACGGTCCGGACCCGCCACCCCGAGGAGAGCGCGGCCGCGAGGTGGGCGGGATCGGGCGCCCACCGGTACCAGTTCGCGGAACCACCTGCCTGCGACGCGTCGGTGATCATCCAGGCCGGCGTGCCGCCGTCGTCGGCCGGACCGCTGGACGTGCCGGGACCGGCCAGGTCCTGGACCCAGCCTTCCGTCACGGGATCCGCGGCTCCGGAGTGGACGCCCACGAGCGTATCCGCGGAAGCGCCCGCGGCGAGCACGAGCACGAGGAACCCCGAGCCGGCGGAAGAGAGAGCGAGACGTGCCATTCGAGAACCTCCCGGTAGCGATCCGGGTGCCCCACGGCACCCTGATCGCAAACCGGAAACGGCTCACAAAACCGGCCACTCCTGGAGCTCGGCTAGCGACGCCACTTCGCGAGGTACGGCAGGGCGAACAGGTACAGCCCGCTGAGCAGCAGCAGCGCGAGCGGCAGTAGCGGCGAGTAGGTGAGCAGATCCGGCTCGCGCTGCCCCCCCGTTCTCACCATGGCGACGATGTTCGCGACGACGAGCACAGTAAAGACGATCGACATCCAGCGGTGGAGCTGGCGAACCCACGGGTTCCAGTTCATGGCATCTCCTTCGTCATGGGTTCGCTCAGCCCCGGGCCTCGATCATCTTCCATCCGTTTCCGGCCGGGTCGCGGAATCCCGCGTCCACCGTGCCGAAGCGATCGATCGGCTCCTGGGTGAACTCCACCCCGGCCGCGCGCATCCGCTCGTACTCGGCCCGACAGTCCGAAACATGAAGGACGAGGGGAGGCATCGCGCCCTTTGCCACCGCCTCGCGCAGCGCCTGCGCCGTGGACGCATCCACCATCGGGGCCTGGGGCACGAACAGACCGAGCTGAAACGTCGGCTGATCCGGATGCTGGACCGTCAGCCAGCGGAAATCACCGTTCTTGACGTCGGTGTGAACACGAAAGCCGACCTTCTCGACGTAGAACTGGAGCGCTTCTTCCTGATCCCGGACATACAGTCCGACCACTCCGACACCTGGGTTCACGAGACCTCCTCGGGGGACATGCAGGAACTTCGGACCCCGGAAACTAGCCGGTCTCGCCGCGTCGGCGCTTCTCCGAAACTGCGATTCTGAGGTCGGGGCGGTGGGCGGCACGGAGGATGCAGGCCGGCACCGGAGCTGGGGCGTGCGCCGCCGTCCGCTCCCGAGCCCGCAGTTCGCTCGGGCTTTCGCCCGTGACGTCCCGAAACGTCCGCCCGAACGTGCCGAGGCTGTTCCAGCCGGTCTCGAACGCGATGTCGGTGATCGGGTGGTCGGTCTCGCGCAGGAGCGCCGATGCGCGCTCGATGCGTCGCGTGAGGAGATAGCGATGCGGCGGCACACCGAACGCGTCCTTGAAGGACCGCGCGAAGTGCGCCGGGGAGACTCCGCTCACGCGTGCGAGGCGACGGACCGGCCACTCCTCGTGGGAAGCGGCGTCCATGCGATCCTTGGCGCGCAGAAGCCGCCGCAACAGTTCCGGATCCAGCGCCACGCGATCTCTCCTCGCCTCAACGCACCCGCACGATTCGACGAGTGTCCGCCTCGCCCCCCGCCTCGAGGCGGTAGAAGTACACGCCCGGCGCCACCGGCGCCCCGGCTCCGTTCCGGCCCGTCCAGCGCAACTCGTGCCGCCCGGATTCCGCCGGCCCATCGAGCAGCCGCGCCACGAGCCGGCCGGACACGTCGTAGATCGCGAGCCGCGCGTCGCCCGGCGCCGGCAGCGAGAACGCGAACGTCGTGCTCTCGCGGAACGGGTTCGGCCACCCGGCATCCAGTGTGAGTCGCCCGCTCTCCGCCGTCCCCGGCAGCACCGCCACGACCGCGGACAGCATCCGCTCCGCGAACTCCGGACGATCGATGAAGGGATTGCGATTCCCCTGCAGCGCGTACACGGCGCCGTTCCGGTCGACTTCCTTCAGGCTGACCGGATCCTGCTCATGCCAGTCCAGGAGCAGGCTCACGGCCCACGGCAGCAGATCCGCGTGATCCGTCATCGGGCTCGTGGACCAGGCCGCGTCCTCGGTGTAGTAGCGCGTCGTCATGTAGAAGTACGAGCGCGCGAAGTCGCCCTTGTACTCGTCGATGGGCTCGAACACCGTGCCGTTGTAGCCGGGATACGTGCACGGGCCGATCTTCGAGCCGTTCAGCGAGACGAAGTTCGGCGCGTCCACCTCGCCGTACGGCCAGCTGCCGCGCTGGTTGTTGACCCAGTTGTCCGTGGGGTACAGCTGGAACAGATCCGAGTCCATCGGCGACAGGCCGTTGAACCAGCTCTGGGGCCAGGAGTGCTCGCGGTTGTAGCCGGTACCCTCCGTCCCGCCCACGCCGCCCTGGTCCACGCCGAACGTGTACAGGTACGGCGGCGTTCCGCCCGGAATATCCGAGTACATGTCCCACACGAAACCATCGGGACGATCGTCCGTGGTGTAGAACGCGCCCCACGTATCGGCGTACGACACCACCGTGTGTCCCGTGATGATCGCGTGCAGCGCCGCGCGCAGTGCCACTCCGTCCAGGCCCTCGGCCGTGTCGTAGTAGCCGGCGGGCGACGGCTCGAACGGGAAGTCGATCGTGCCGCCGGCGATCGCGTTCCCGAACAGATCCTCGACCCCATTCGCGGTCACCGTGTGCGCGCCGGTCGCGAGCGGCGTCACGGCGAGAGTCACCTGGGCATGGTTCGTGGGGTGACGGGCCGCGGAAAGAACGGTGACGCCGGTGACGCCCCAGTTCGCGGGCACGGCCGCCGTCACCGCATCGACCGCTTCCGAGAACGTCGCCACCACGAGCGTGTCCACGATCGCGGAAGCGGCCACGAGCTGCGGCGCGAACAGATCCGAGACGAACGCAACATCGGCGGGCACGCGCGGTTCGATCTTCGGCGTGCCGCCGGTCACCACCACGCAGCCGGTGACGTCGTAGACGGTGCCGAGCACGGGATCGATCACGTCGGCGCGGTCGCCCACCGTACCCGCGCCCGAGCCATCGGTGATCTCCCACTCGCCGAGGGAGACGTTCGCATCGGTGCACTGCCCGGCCGCGAGCGTGGACAGCACGCCCTCGTACGACTCGTCCGCCAGAGTGGCCGCCGTCACCGCGATCGGCGCGGGCACCGTGCCGCCCGACGTCGACGAGAGCACCACCACGCTATCCAGCAGCGTCGTGGTCGCGAAGCCGAACGGATCGTTCTCGATGATCCGGCCGCGGACCGAAAGCACGTCGCCGATCGACACGCCCGCCGGCGCCACCCCGCGCGCCCACAGCCCGTTCCACGCGCCCGCGCCGTCCTGCACCACGAAAACCTCGCCGAACGACGCGGTGGCCACGCCGGTCGTCTGCACGCTGAATCCCGCGTACGGAGACGACGTCGCCATCCCCTGTGCCTGCGCGATCGTGATCTCCCACGGCACGTCGTAGCGCAGGAACCCGAGCGTGGTCGAGGCGGGGACGTCGTTCGCGGCGTGGATCTCGTAGTGGATCGTGGTGCCCTGCGCCTGGGCGGGGATCGGCGTGCTCGTGCGGTACGTGTCCCCCGCGAACGGCGTCATCGGGAGGACGTTCGTGATCGTACCCGGCGACGTTCCCCAGTGGCACTCCACCGAGGTGATCGTGCCCACCGTGTCCACGACGTCGGCGAGGACGTTCACCGCGGTCGCCGCCGTGGGCCACGCCGGATCCGTGAGCGCGTTCGTGATCAGCGGCCCCTGCGGCGGCGGCAACGTGGTGTGGGTGCCGGGAGTTCCCTGCCACGGATAGTCCACCGCGAACGACGACCACTGCAGCGGATCGTACGTCGGGCTCGGCGCGAGGACGTCCGGATTGCGCGTGAGGTCCTCGTTCTCGAACGCGGTACCCGTGGCCACGATCACGTCCACGAGCACGGCGCCCGGGCCGAGCAGCTTCGCCCCGTCTCCCACTCGCCCGTTCCAGGTGCTGTTGTTGTCCGACCAGGTCTCGGCCGCGAAGTCCACCGGGAAGATCTCGACCGTCGTCGCGTCGCCGGCCACGAGCGCATCGCCCGGCGCGATCGTCCCCGAGAGATTCCACGTGAAGATGTCCGCGCCGTTGCCCACCGCCACGATCGACCATCCGGTGAGATCCACCGGCGTGGAGCCCACGTTCGCGATCTCGATGAACCGGTCCGTGAGGTAGTTCAGCCGGGGGTCACAGAGCTCGGAGAGGAGCACGGACTGGGCGCGGGCGGGAGCGCCCGCGGCGAGAATGCCGAGCACACCGACGGTCGGGAGAAGGACTCGGGTGACCAGCGATCGGGCGAGTGCGAAACGGGACATCGGGGCCTCTCCGGGCGAATCGGGTTCGGGATGCATGGGCCGAACCGGGATGATAAGGGATGACCGGGTGCCACTCAAACGCCGGCCGGCCGCCGCTTGGCCGCCCTCGGGTTCCGGTGTGCTACGGTGGGCGAACGAACGAGAGGAGATCCCATGCGTCTCGACCGCCCGCTCGCCATCCTCGTCTTCGGATCCTGCGTTCTGGCTCCGCTCGCGTCCGAGGCGCAGACCCTGACCCGCGGCCCCGAGCAGCTCCTGCCGGCATCCAACGTGCATCTCAACAACACTCGCCCGCGCGTGGCCTTCACGGCGGACGGCGCCAAGCACGTCGCCTGGGTCGCCGGCGACGTCTTCGGACAGGAGGGGGTGTTCGTCGCCTCCGCGCCGAGCGCCGGGGCGGCGTACGGGGCGGCCGTGCCGCTCGCGGCCGCGATGGACGGGATCCGGTACGGCCTGGGCGACGGTCTCGAACTCGACGTGCGCGGCGACCGTGTGCTCGTGTCCTGGGAGGGCACCGACTTCGACAACCGCGCCATGTGGTTCGCGCGCTCGACCGATCTCGGATCCACGTGGGAGTCGGCCGTGCGTGCCGACCCCGACACCACGAAGGAGCGTGCCTACAACACCGGAACGCTCTTTCCCGACGGCCGCGTGATCCAGTCCTGGATCGTGTACGACGACGTGACGGGGGATCCCTCGCACGAGCTCCGCGTGCAGGACGCGAACGGCGACTTCCTCCTTCCCGCGAACCCGGCCGCCGCCTCGCCGGGGCTGCCCTGCGAGTGCTGCAACGCCGACCCGATCGTCCTCGACGACGGCACGGTCGTGGTCGCCTACCGCAACAACGAGAACAACCAGCGCCGCATGTACGTCGCGCGTTCCACGGACGGCGGCGCGACGTTCCCCGCCAGCGTGCGCGTCGACCAGGGCGGTTCCCTCTTCTTCGCCTGCCCCAGCTCGCCGCCGAGCATCACCGCCGAGGGTTCCGACGTGCTCGTCGTCTGGGGGAAAGTCGGCGGCGCCTCCGCGACGTTCCACGCGATGAGCGCGCGCAGCACGGACGGCGGCGTGACCTTCGCTCCGCAGATCCAGGTCGACGACTCGGACGGCCTGACCGCGATCCGACATCCCACCGTCGCGCGACAGGGCGACGTCGCGGTTGCCGTCTGGACGGGCAACGATCCGGTCACCGGACAACCGGAGATCTGGGCCGCCACCTCCCTGGACGGAGGCTCGACGTGGGGACCGGAGGAAGCGATCACCGGAGACGGCCTGGGCGCGGCGGTCTCGCACGCGGGCGTCGCGATCTCTCCGGCCGACGAGATCGAGATCGTGTGGTCCGATTCGCGGGACGGAACCGAGCGCGTCTACCGAGTGGGAGCCACCGTCGACGCGACGGATGCGCCGATGAACGCGAGCCTCGCCTCCGGATCCGCGTTCCCGAATCCGTTCCGGCGAACGACAACCGTCCGCTTCTCCCGGCCCCTCGACCTCGACCAGCGCGTTCTCGTCCTCGACGTCACCGGCCGGATCGTGACGACGCTGGCGGGAGAGGGCGAGCTGACGTGGGACGGGAGCTCGAGAGCAGGATCTCCCGTGCCGAGCGGCGTCTACTACTTGCGCCCGGAAGGACGGAGCGAGGCAGTTCGCGTCGTGCGACTGAGGAACTGACCGTCCGCCCCCCCCGGGCCGAGGATCGTCGGCTCCTTCTGATCCGGGCCACCGGCTCCCGTCGAGTGTCCGGTGCCCCGGAAATTTCGCGTCTCCCCAGGCAAGGACGGCTCCCCGCCG
>JAGQIB010000593.1 GCA_020431545.1 Gemmatimonadota bacterium | reverse complement strand
TGGATCGACTCGCCGTGGCGCCGCGCGCGAATACGAGAACGCGTCGAGTCTCGCTGGGGACGATCCCCGACTTCGCGCGCGAGTCCGGGGGAATCCTGCTGTCCGGCGTGATGCCCGACAGTCCGGCCGCCGGTGCCGGTCTCGAGAAGGGGGATCTGATCACCGCGATCGACGGCGGTTCCATCGACACGATGGCGGACTTCCAGGCCGCGCTCGCGGGACACGAACCGGGAGACGCGATCGACGTCACGTTCTCGCGCGGGGAGGCGACGAAGATCGTGCGCGTGACGCTGGCGGAACGGAAACACTGATCCGTTCCGACGAGCCGAGTCATCCCTCGAGGGAGGGGTGGCGAGAGTCGCCCGTCAGCCGAGATTCAGGCCGCCGTCCACCACGAGCACGGTACCGGTGACCCAGGCGGCCTCGGGGGAGCAGAGCCAGGCCGCGGCCGCGGCGATGTCCGCCGGTCGCCCGATCCGTCCCAGCGGGGTCGCGTCGTCGAAGTAGCGGATGGTTTCCGCCTTCTGGTCCGGCGTGAGGAACGTGTCGAAGATCGGCGTTTCCACGCCGCCCGGGCTCACGACGTTGACGCGCACATCCGGCGCGGCCTCCAGCGCCAGCACCCGCGACGCGTATTCCAGTGCCGCCTTCGTCGCGCCGTACACCCCGTAGCCCGGAACGGGCTTGCCGGACGCGCCCGTAGAGACGTTCAGGATGCAGCCCCGGCGCTCGCGCAGGTGGACCATCGCGGCGCGCGCGAGCGCCATCGCCGCGACCACGTTCGTCTCGAACTGGCGTCGCCACTCCGCGTCCGACGTATCCACGACCGGAATGGAGGCCACGACCCCGGCGTTGTTCACGAGAACGTCGAGTGCTCCGAACCGCTCGATGACCTGACGGATCAGTCGATCGCGATCGGGCCCCGATGTCACGTCACCGGGGATCGCGAGGCCGCGATCCGGTCCGATCGAGCGGACCACTTCCTCCAGTGGCGCGTTGCGCCGTCCGGTGACTGCCACCCGGTATCCGTCGCGCGCGAATCGCTCGGCGACGGCCCGACCGATGCCCGTGCCGCCGCCCGTCACGAGGACCACGCGTTCCGAACCCGGGCTCACGCGTGCACGCTCACGCGGTCGTCGAACCGACGCGGAGGTCGGCGCCGCGCATCGCATCGAACACGGGCACGATCTCCCGCAGCCGGTCCGCGATCTCGTCGACGAGTCCCGGCTCGCCGGTCCAGTCCGCCCAGTCGAGCAGCAGCGAGACGCGAAGCTGGCTCCCGATCATCCAGGCGCGCAGGTCGTCCGGCACCGCGCCGTCCCCCGCGTCCGGCAACGGCGTCCCCGAGATCCGCCAACCGCTCGCGGCGAGCCCGGCCACGTGCGCCCGGAGCGGCCGGTGCGGCAGCAACGCGCTGCGCAGTCGTCCCGCTCCGGACCCGCGCGGGTCCTGGTCCACCGCTCCGATCTCGATCCCCTCCGACGTCACGTTCACGAAGATCCACGGCGAACGCTCGCGGCCGAGATCCGCGTCCCAGAACCGGATCCGGCACGCCGGCGCCCCGATCCCCTCCGCCCCCCACAGCGACGCCCCCACCCGCGGCTCGGCCACGATCCGCGGCCCGATCGCCGGCAGCCGCTCCGCGAGATCCCGGCACAGCGCCTTCAGCGGGGCCAGCATCACCGTCGCGTACTCGGCGCGCGTGGACCCGTCCCAGGCGTGCTCCGGCGTCTCGCCGTGGCGGGTCAGGAAGGACCGGGTGGTCGGGGGGAATCCCCGGAAGTGGTTCGGGCTCACAGCGTCTCCTCGATCGCGGCTCAGCATAGAGATGCGCCCACCCCCCGGCAAGATTCGGATTGTGGTGCGGAAACGGTGTCTGGCTCGATTCTTTCTTCCGAATCGGGCATGAACGAGCGTCAAGGCGAGTTCCATCCACCGTTCTGTCCCGCCCCCGATTGCCCAAGTCATTGGGCCACCGGGGATTGGCGCTACAAGAAGATCGGATTCTCCGCGCCGGA
>JAGQIB010000592.1 GCA_020431545.1 Gemmatimonadota bacterium | reverse complement strand
CGATCGATCCGAGCGGCATCAACACCGTCCAGGACCTGATCGATCTCGTGGCGGGCGCCTCCACGCCGGACGGCCGCAACCTCGGGGTGCGCGCGTCCCTGGTGGAAGGCAGCCTCGTGATCGGCAGCGTCCGCCCGCACACCACGCTCTCGATCTCGGACGCGGGCGGCGGGACGAGCGCGCTCGCGCTCGGGTTCGCCGGCGTGGGCGAGGCGAAGGACGTGTTCCGTCTGCTGGAGGAGGCCGCCACGGCGGTCGACGAGCGGGACACGGACACGCTCAACGAGATGATCCGGTCGTTCACGGACGCGATCGAGCGCACCGCCGGGATGCGCGGCGCTTACGGCGCGCGCGCGCGCCAGGTGCTGCAGGTGGGCGAGAACCTCGCGAACCAGAACGTGGACTTGACGATCCGCCTCTCGGACGTCGAGGATGCGGATCTGGCCCGGGCGGCGGTCGAGCTCGCGAAGTCCGAGGCCGTGTACAACGCGTCGCTGGCGACGGGAACGCGGCTGTTGAGTCTCAGTCTCTTCAACTACATCCGATAGGGACCATGAACGTCGAAACGATTCAGCATCCGCTGGCCGCCGGACGTCCCGTCCGCGAGAACGAAGTCTGGGAGTTCCCGGAGGGGTTGATCGGATTCCCCGCGCTCAAGCGGTTCGCGCGCGTCGAGCTCGACGAGGCGCCACCGTTCCAGCTCCTCGCGTCGCTCGACGAACCGGCCTTCGCGCTGGTCATCGTGAGTCCGTGGATCCAGGTGCCCGACTACGAGCTGGTTCTCGCAGACGACGCGCTCGTCCCGCTGGGGAACCCGCCCGTGAACGACGTGGAGGTCGCCGTCAGCGTCGTGCTTCCCGGGCCGGAAACACCGTACTCTTTGAACCTGCGAGCCCCGTTGCTCTTCTCCGCGGGCCGCCGACTCGGGCTGCAGCGCGCCTCGACGGACGATCGTCACTCCGATCGCTTCCGCCCCGAGGCGTCCGGCGCATCCTCATGCTCGTCCTGACGCGACGCGAGGGGGAGTGGATCGCCGTGGGCGACCAGGTCCTGGTGAAGGTCCTGGGGGTCAAGGGCGACTCCGTTCAGATCGGAATCGAAGCCCCCCGGGAGATCCCCGTTCACCGCGGCGAGATCTACGAACAGATCCGGGCCGCGACCGAAGCCGCGCGCCTCTCGGCGTCGCCCGACGCCCTCGCCCGGCTCATGCCGAAGAAAACGCAAAGTCCGGGCAGTTAGCGCAAAACTTCGGCGCGTCGCCTTCCGATAACCCGAACGGGACGGGAATCGGAGGACGACGATGAAGCCAACGCTCACGATCGCCATGATCGTGCGGAACGAGCGCGAGAACCTCGAACAGCTTCTGCCCGACGTGACGGGCGCGGTGGACGACGTGGTGATCGTCGACACCGGATCCGGGGACGGTACGCCCGAAGTCGCCGCGCGACTCGGCGCCCGCGTGTTCTCGAGACCCTGGGACGACGACTTCTCGGCCGCGCGGAATCGCGGCCTGGAGGAGGTGCGCACGTCGCACGTCCTCTGGCTGGACGCCGACGATCGCCTCGACGTCGAGGGACTGCGCCGCGTGGTGGAGGCGATCCGGCGCGAGCCGACGAAGGCGTGGATGCTGCTCCTCGTGAACGAGGCGGCGACGCCGACCGGAGTGACGTCGTGCTGGCAGATGCGTGCGTTCCCCGCGGCGTCGAGCCATCGATTCGAGGGAAGGATTCACGAGCAGGTGATGCCGAGCCTCCAGGCCGACGGCACGCCGATCGACCGCCTCGACGTGACGATCCGGCACCTCGGCTACCTCGACGACGAGAACGTCCTCGAGAAGTCGCGGCGGAACCTGGAGCTGATCCGGCGCGAGGCGGCGGAGACGACCGAGCTCGGTTCGAATCAGCTCTTCCACTGGATGAAGGCCGCGTCGCGGTGCGGCGAGCTCGGGGAGGCGTGCGATGTGGCGCGGCGCCTCGCGGAGACCCCGCCGACCGGAACGCCCGGCGAGGTCCGGCAGGCGGCCTTCGTCGAGTGGGGACGTCTGGAAGCGCAGCGGGGCAGACTGGACGAGGCGATCTCCGTTCTGGAGCGTGCGATCCAGGAGTGCCCCGACGATCCCGTGGCTCGGTTCTTCCTCGGCGATCTTCACCGCCGTCAGGGGAACTACCTCGGCGCGCTGGACCAGCTGCTCGTGGCCCGCGTGAGCCCGGTGCGCCCGGGCAACCTGCCGATTCCGGCGCTCGGGCTCGCGCACGGCATCCGGACGCTGCTCGGGGAGACCCTGGAACGACTGAATCGCCCCGCCGACGCCGTGGCCGTGTACCGCGAGATTCTCGTCGATCTGCCGGAGGACCGAATCGCGACGCGCAACCTCGTGCGGGCGCTCGCCGCGGCCGGGGACTCGGAGGGAGCCGCGAGGATGCTGGAGCAGCTACCCGCCGACGCCGTTCCCGGGCGCGAGCGTCTCCGGATGGAGGCCGTCATCGCGTTCGACCGCGGACAGGATACGGAAGCGTTCGACCTGTTCCGTCGCCTCGAGCGAGAGGAACCCCGGGGCTGGTCGGCACCGTTGCACCTCGGGCATCTCGCCCTGCGGAGCGGACACGTCGAAGAAGCCCGCGCGCACTACGAGCGGGCGCTCGATCGCGGCGACCAGCCCGAGATCCGCGTGGGACTCGCGGCCGCCCTGCTGGAGGCCGGGGAAGCGCGCGAATGCCTGAGCCAGTGCGCCATCGCGGCGGATCGCAGTCACGGACGTGCCCTCCCGGCAGGGACGGAGGCCCTCTCGGGCGAGGCGCTCTTCCGCCTCGGGCGGATCGAGGAGGCCCGCGAGGCGTTCGAGATGCACCTCAAGCGTCTCGGCCCCGACCCGCGGGTGCTCGCGAGACTTGCCGACTGCTACCGCGAAGGGGGGGCTCCCGCGGCGGCGCGAAGCGGCTACGAGGCGGCCCTGCGGCTGGCCCCGGGACTCTCGGAGGCCGTGCGCGGACTCGAAGCCCTGAGCGCCGCGCCCTAGCTCAGGGCGATTTTCGGCTCAAGCGGCTCCGGCCGGCCGCCGATTCTTCCGCGAGAAGGGATGTTCCCTTCGTTTGTCCCGGA
>JAGQIB010000591.1 GCA_020431545.1 Gemmatimonadota bacterium | reverse complement strand
AAGGTGGGATTCGAACCCACACGGGGTTGCCCCCACACGGCCCTGAACCGTGCGCGTCTACCAGTTTCACCACTTCGGCGTCTGGACGGAGCAAGATAGCCGATCCGCCGCGGACTGGAAAGACGCGATTTTCGTTCGCCGGGCGAGGCCGGGACCGCCGGAGCTAGGCGCGGACGACCCGGGTTCCGGCCATCATGTCGTGCCAGGTCCGCTTCTCGCCGTCCCAGATCATCCACAGGAAGCCGAGGCAGAAGAACAGCGACGACGGGATGTAGCCGAGGTACCGGATCAGCGACTGGACCGCCGTCGGCGGGCCGCCGTCCGGCCCCACGATCTGGATGCCGAGCAGCTTCTTGCCGGGGGTCGCGCCGGACTTGGACCAGAACCACAGGAAGTACACGAGCGGCAGCACGAAGCCGATCGCGCCGCCGATGAGCGAGCCGGCACCCGGGTCCCCGCCGGACATCGCCGAGAGAACGCCGAAGGGCAGCGCGCACGCGATCACCACCAGATTGAGGATGATCCCGTCCAGCAGATGGGCGCCGAGACGTCGCCCGAAGGATGCGTAGTCCGAGGAGCCCGCGAAAGACGTCGCGGCGGCCGCCGGGCGAGACCCGGAGTTCACGGATCCCTGGGTCGCCCGGTGGCAGTCGCGATGATAGACCTCGACCCCGCGAGCGATCGCGGAGCCCTGGCGGAGCTCCCGGGGGGTAACCTGCTCGTCGCACACGGCGCACGTCTTCATGATCCTCTCCCGGTTGGACGTTGATCGGGGCGGCTCGACCGTCGTCCCCCTTCCCGCATCGACGGGGCACCGCGGATCCTTGAGGGACTCCCCGTATTGACGGAAGGGCCCCGGGACCCGAACCTCGGCCCGGAGAAGGAGGAAAGCCCTTGTCGACGCTGGTGAACGGGCTCGTCCCTTGGCTTCCCATCGCACTTCTTGGCACCACGCTGGCGTACCTGGCCGATTTTCGGCGTCGGGACACCCGTCTGGTGCCCCTGACCCGGGTCCTCCTGGCCGTCTCCGTGGCCCTTCTCGCGCTCCGGTTCGCGGCCTTCGTGACGACCTTCGGCCGGCCGCCGCTGGCCGCCCCCGCCGAGGGGCTCGGGACGATCGGCTTCGCCCTGGCGCTCGTCTACGGGATCCTGGAGGCGCTCCACGGCGACCGCTCGGCGGCGGTGCCCCTGCTCGGCGCCGCGACGTTCTTCCTGGCCGGCGCGGTGTTCGCGCCCCCGCTCCAGGGCGCCGTCACGAGCGAGCTCCTGAGCCAGCCCTGGTTCGGCTTCCACGCGATCACGGCGATCCTCGGCTACACGGCGTTCGCGGTGGGGGCCGTGTACGCCACGCTCTACCTCGGGCTGTACTCCGCGCTGAAACGTCGGCGGTTCGGGCTGTTCTGGGACCGGATGCCGCCGCTCGACGTCCTCGCGCAGATGGCGATCCGCTCCGCCACGCTGGGCTTCGTGTTCCTGACGCTCGCGATCGTGGCCGGTTCGTTCGGCTGGGCGCGCGTGCTCGATCACCCCGCGTGGCAGGACCCCAAGGTCCTCGCGACGATCGCGGTGTGGGTCGTGTACGCGTTCGGCCTCTCGCTCTACTACTTCCGGGGCTGGCGCGGCATCCGGTGCGTGGGCATCACGCTCGTCGCGTTCGTGCTCATGATCCTCTCCTCGTGGATCGTGCCGCTGCTGCTCGGCTCGGCCCACGGTGTCTCGGGTCTGTCCTGACATGCGCCTCCTGGTCCTCGGCCTCAATCATCGCACCGCGCCGGTCGAGCTGCGCGAGCGCGTGGCGTTCCTCGGCGACGAGGCGCGCGACGTGCTCACGACGCTCCGTGCGCACGAGGCGTTCCAGGAGACGGCGCTGCTCTCGACCTGCAACCGCACCGAGCTGTACGTCGCCACGCCGTCGCCGGACGACGTCGTCGCGCAGTGGCGCGAGCTCGTGCGCGCGCGGCGGCAGGTCGACCTCCACGACGACGTGCTCTATCGCCACGAGAGCCGCAACTGCGTGCAGCACCTGATGCGCGTGGCGAGCGGCATCGATTCGATGGTGCTCGGCGAGACGGGAATCCTCGGCCAGGTCCGCGACGCGCACACGCTCGCCACCCAGGACGACACGCTCGGTCCGCTGCTCGGTCGCCTCCTCCCCACCGCGCTGCACGCGGGCAAGCGCGCGCGCACGGAGACCACGATCGGCGAGGGCGCGGTGTCGCTCGCGAAGGCCGGCGTGACGCTCGCGCGCAAGGTGTTCGGAGATCTCTCCAAGCGCCGCGTGCTCGTGGTCGGCAGCGGCGAGACCGGCGCGCAGACCGCCGCGCACCTCGCGGAGGAGGGCGGCGCGCGCATCACGTTCGCGAACCGCACGCTCGAGCGCGCGGAGAAGCTCGCCAAGCTGCACGGCGGCACCGCCATCGGACTGGACGGCGTGCTCGGCCTGCTCGGCGAAGTC
>JAGQIB010000590.1 GCA_020431545.1 Gemmatimonadota bacterium | reverse complement strand
AGGTCCCCCTCGTTCTCGCGGTCCTCGTCGTCTACCACGATCACGATCCGGCCGGACCGGAGGTCCTCGATGGCGCGCTCGATCGGATCCAACGCCAGCTCCCCTTCCTTCCTGGCCTTCCCGGCCTTCCCGGCCTTCCCGGCCGTCCCGGCCCTGCGGCCGTCCGACCCGCGCACCGGATCTTCCGGCGGTGCGAGGCCGCTCATGAGCCCATCTCCCGCAGGCGAGCCACGTAGCGCGCGAGCACGTCGACTTCGAGATTTACCCGAGATCCCCGCTCCAACTCACCCAGATTCGTCACTTCCACCGTAGTCGGGATGAGCGCCACGGAGAAGGTCTCGCGTTCGGCCTCCGCCACCGTGAGACTGACCCCGTTCACGGCCACGGACCCCTTCTCGGCGAGGAGCGGCGACAGATCCGCGCCGGGCCGGATCGTGACCCACCACTGGTCGCCCTGGCGCTCGACCGCGGTCACCTCGCCGACCCCGTCGACGTGACCCTGGACCAGATGACCGTCCAGGAAGTCGCCGGCCCGCAGGGGCAGCTCCAGGTTCACGTGCGCGCCGACCCGGAGCCCCTCGAGGCGCGTGCGTTTCAGTGTCTCCGGCACGACGTCCGCCGAGAAGGTCCCGCTCCCGAGTGCGGTCACGGTGAGGCAGGTCCCGTCGACCGCGATGGAGCCGCCCGGGACGAGCGATCCCACGGCCTGCGGAGCCGCCACGGTGAGGCGGGCGCCATCCGGCGACGCGACGATCTCCCGCAGCGTGCCGAGCTCGCGAATGATGCCGGTGAACAAGTCAGACCTCCTCTCCCGGAACGACCCGTCCCGAGATCTCCACGTCGCGGCCGAGAATCCGGTGCTCGACCTCGACCAGCCGCAGCGCATCGGCGACCCGACGGAAGCCGAGATCTCCGACCAGATGCGGACCGTCGGCGCCCCCGAGGATCCGCGGCGCCACGAACACGTGCGCGCGACCGATCACGCCGGCGCGAAGGCACGCCGTGTGGGTCCGCTCTCCGCCCTCCACGAGGACGGAGTTCAGCCCCCGGCGGGCGAGCTCCTCGAACGTCGCCTCGATCGAGACTCCCCCTTCGTCCGACTCGGGGAGCTCGAGCACTTCCACGCCGAGCTTCTCCAGCGCGACCCTTCGGTCGGTCGGGGCCGGGGCGATCGTGGCGACCCACACCCGAGCCCCCGCCGCCGCCCGTCGCCACAGCTGGCGATCGGAAGCGCCGCGCAGGCGGGAATCGAGGACCACGGCCACCGGGTCCCGGCGCTCGCCCTCGATCCGCACGTCGAGTCGCGGGTCGTCCCGTTCCAGCGTGCCGCGTCCGACCAACACCGCATCGTACTCATCCCGAAGCTCGTGCACCGTGCGGCGGGCATCGTCTCCGGTGATCCACCGGCTGTCGCCGCCGTCGGCGGCAAGGCGTCCGTCCAGCGTCACGGCGGCCTTCAGCACTCCGAGCGCCCGCCCCGTGCGCACCCGCCAGAGAAACGCCTCGTTCTGACGTCGTGCCTCCTCGCCGCCGACGCCGACGACGACCTCCACTCCGGCCTCGCGCAGTCGACGAAACCCGGCCCCGCGAACGCGCGGATCCGGATCCTCCATCGCCGCGACGACCCGCGCGATCCCGGCGGCGACCACCGCCTCCGCGCACGGCCCCGTCCGCCCGTGGTGCGCGCACGGCTCGAGCGTCACGTACATCGTCGCACCTCGGGCGCGGCCTCCCGCGGCCTCGAGAGCCAGGACCTCCGCGTGCGGGGTGCCGGCCCGCGCGTGCCAGCCCTCGCCCACCATCTCTCCGTCGCGCACGACCACGGCGCCGACGAGAGGGTTCGGGGCCGTCCGCCCCCGCGCCCGCGCCGCCAGGGCGAGCGCCCGGTCCATGTGCTCGCGGTCGGAGGGTTCGGTTGCGCCCACGAAAAACCCCCGGAGGGGACCCCCGGGGGAGTGCAGCACGATACGGAGCCGGACGACCGCGCGAACGGCCCTCCCGCCCGAGATCGCGCCCTCTCCCTTCCCGACTTTGACGGTCGGCCGCGGAATTCCACCGCGTCGGCGACGGGGGCGTTCGAACGCCAGTCCGTCGTTCGTGGGCTGTGACCACCGGTGGGGACTTGCACCCCGCCCCGAGGATCGCGTTCAGATTGGCGTTGGAATCTAGAGAGCCGCTCCGGGGGCGTCAAGACCGGGAGGAACCGGTTCCCCTCGCTCCGGCTCACACGGCGGGCTAGTATTCTAGCATCGGGCCGAGGCGATTCCGATGTGCCCGGACCAGCCCGGGAGCCCTCGGGAAGGCGCGGCCCCACGACGACGGAGGTCCACCATGAGAACGCAGTTCATCGTCTTGTCGTTCGTCCTCGGTGCGTGCGGCAACGCTTCGGGCGCCGTGTGGAACATCTCTCCCGATGGTACGGGCGACGCGCCGACGATCCAGGCCGCAGTCGACTTGGCCTCGCCCGGCGACGAGATTCGCCTGGCTCCCGGAACCTACTACGACGCGGTGACGCGCACGATCCAGGGCCATTCCGCCCCGCGCACGACGACGGCCGTTGCCTTCACCTCGGTGCAAGTCCACCTGACCAGCGTGGGAGGCGCCGACGTCACGTTCATCGACGGCGAGAACTCCCACCACGGGCTGATGATCGTCGACGGTGGAGACGCAACGGTCTCGGGGATCACGTTCCGCAACTGTGCACGGAGCGGGGGCGAGATCTGGGGGGGCGGGATCATGGTTCATCGATCCTCGCCCACCATCGAGGATTGCGCGTTCGTGGACTGCGAGGGATGGGCCGGGGGCGGCGTCTTCATTTCCCAGGGTTCGGGAGCCGTGATCCGGAGAAACAAGTTCGTGAACAACCACGGTGGCGACCTCGCCGGCGGCTTGGAGTTGTTCCAGACGTCGGGCGCGATCGTCGAACACAACACGTTCGTCGGAAACACCGCGACCCGATTCGGCGGCGGCCTCCTGGTGAACGACTCGTCGGCTTCGCTCTCGGCGAACATCTTCGCGAACAACACTGCCGGCGAGTGGGGAGGCGGGCTCGCTTGCTGGGCCAACACGACGCTGGCCGCAGATTGCGACCTGTACTGGAACAACTCCGCGCCGGAGGATCCGGATTTCTCCGTCGCGTGCGCGTTGGAGTTCGGAATCGACGGCCTGGTGTACGCGGATCCGCTGTTCTGCGACCCGTCGAACGGGAACTACCTCATCAGCTCCCAGTCGCCGGCCGCCCCGGAGCATTCGGGCATCTGCGGCCTCCGGGGCGCATGTCCGGTCGGTTGCGGTCCGGTCAGCGTCGAGGCTTCTTCGTGGGGACAGGTCAAGGTCTGGTACCGATAACCGAATGACGAGGGAGTGGAACCCGTGGGCTCCACTCCCTCCGCCCGACCTTTGGGCGCGAACACCGTGCGGATCCTCGAAGCCAGTTACCTCGGATCGCGGTGTGAAGCCTTCAGTCGCGACCAAGTCACGGGCGTCAGTGCAACCGTCGAGCACCCGACCGGGAATGCGCCCCGCTGACCGCACACAGGCGACTCGTCGGGATCCGCGGGCGATCCGCGGAACACCGAGTAATCATCGACCACAGGATCACAGAAGAGGGGATCGGCGACGACATTGTCGTTCGCCAAGACGTCGATCCCGCATCCCGCAGTGTGCTCGTTCGCCGGCGCTTGGTTCTGCCAGAAAACGTTGCACGTCGCCGTCGTCGCCGCGCCGTTCAGGCACAGAATCGCGCCGCCGGAAAGGTTCCCGGAATTGCCCGCGAATACGTTGGACTCGACCATCGTAGCGGAACCATTCAGCAGCAGGGCACCTCCCCCTCGATCGGAATCGTTGTCGACAAAGGTGTTCCGCACGACGGCGGCGGACGCGATTTGATAGAGTTCCAGTCCGCCTCCGATGTCATCGGCGTAGTTCCGAAGGAAGAGGCACCCTTCGATGTGAGCGCCGGAGCCGTTGTAGAGCATGACCCCGCCGCCGCCCCCTTCCAGCGGTGCGGTGCACTGGACGAAGGCACAGTCACGGATCGTGACCTCGGAATCGAAGACGAGGACGCCGCCACCCCACTTGTAGGTGCCGAAGTCCGTCGATCCTTCGCAGATGCAGTCACGAAAAGTGATGCCGCGAATCTCGACCGCGCCGACCGCCTCTCCGTAGAGGCCGCGCGTAATGCCCTGACCGTCCAGGATCGTTGCGCTCGCCCCGTCCGCTCCCTGGATGCTCACTCCCGGGGACATGTGGGCGATCGCCCCGGCGGTCCCGTAGAACACGGTCCGGACGACGTGATCATCGTAGACGCCCGGCCCCAACTCCACGACATCCCCCGCCGATGCGGCGTCGAACGCGGCTTGAATCGTGGGATAGGCGCCACTTCCGTCGGCCTCGACTCGAAGAACCGCGCCGGAAGCCGTGCCGGTCGCCCCGACTCCGAGCCCGAAAGCGAGGACGAGGAAGGTCCACGTTCGGATGCCTTGCGAACCCAAGATCTTCACGCTGCTTTCTCCTTGCTGTGAGTCGAACGTCCCGGGGGGGCACCTCGAACGAGTATCTGGCGGCGCCCTCTTGCGAGTCAAGGACCGGCGATCCGCCGAGTAGCCGGTCCGGATGGGATTCTGTATTGTCGACGCGCCGGCGACTGGCCCACGCGAACGCAGGAGCTCTTCCATGCCCCGAACGCTGATCCGGCACGACCGAATACCGCTTCGACATCTTCTCCTCTTCGGGCTGCTTCCGAGTCCGATCAAGAAGTGGGCATATCGTTTCCTGCTCGGATATCGAATCGGCGACCGAGTGCGTTTCGCGCTGGGCGCCGTCGTTGTCGGCAAGCAGGTCTCGATCGGAGACGACTGCGAGTTCGGCCTGCTCTCCATCACCACAGGTCGTTCCATCGAGATCGGGCGTCACTCCAGCATCGGGATGATGAGCTACGTCTCCTGCCGTCGGATCCGCATCGGTGACGACGCCAGGATCAGAGAGCAGGTCTCGGTCGCCGGCCCCGAGCTGCCGGAGTCCTCATTCGAACTGGGTTCACGCACGGTGATCCTGCAACGAACGTCGATCAACCCCACGAAGCCGGTTACCATCGGCGATGACTCGGGGATCGGCGGGCATTGTCTGATCTTCACGCACGGAGCCTGGCTCAACGCGCTGCACGGGTATCCTGTGACGTACAAGTCGGTCACGATCGGGCGCAGCGTCTGGCTGCCTTGGCGTGTCTTCGTGATGCCGGGCGCGGAGATCGGAGACGGTTCGGTCATCGGAGCGAATTCTCTCGTGAACGGCACGATCCCACCGATGTCACTGGCCGCAGGTTCTCCCGCGAAGGTACTCCGCACCGCCCCGGACTTCCCTCGCGCCATGACCGACGAGCGGCGACGACGAATCGTCGATGACATCCTGGGAGAGTTCGAGCGGATGGTCGCGGACCACGGGATCGACGTCGTCCACGAGGGTCCAGACCGGACCTTTCGACGGGATGGCTCGAACTTCCGTCTCCGACGCGTTCTCTCCGAAGATCGTCCCGGTGGAATCGAGAACGGAGATACCGTGCTATCGGAGGTCGCTCTCACGGAGCAGGAGAAGCAGAGCTATCGCCGTTCGGGTGCCTACTGGCTCGACGTGGATGCGGGCACGCGGTCCGAGGGCGGATCCGCCCTCACGGAAGAGCTGGCGCTCTTTTTGGGACGTTACGGAATCCGCTTGGCCCGGGAGTGACCGGTTCTGCTCTCGGCTTCGAGTAGCGTTCGTTCGTAGACTTCGATCAGCCTCTCGGCCAGAGGAGCGGAGGTTCGATCGACCGCACGTCGTCGGGCCGCCTCCCCCATCCGACGACAGCGCTCCGGATCCCGCACCATTCGGATCATCGCATCCGCCATCGCCCGGCAATCGCCGGGCTCGATCAGGAAGCCCGTCTCTCGGTCCACGATGAAGTCCTGAATCGCACCGGATCGAACTCCGATCGCGGGACGCCCACAGAGAGCCGCTTCCACCAAGACGAGACCATAGCCCTCGTGAACGGAAGGAAGTACGACGGCCGTAGCTCCGCGCGTCAGGTCCGCGAGCCGACTCTGGGGCACGAATCCATGGAACGTCACCCGCTCGACGAGGCCCTCCCGCTGGACCAAGCGTTCCAGTTCCGCGCGCCTCTCCCCCTCGCCCACGAGGTGCAGGCTCGCATCGATTCCACTGCGAATCAGGAGCGAGAAAGCGCGAATCGCGTCGTCCACCCGCTTCTGAGCAGCGAGTCGCGCCGGCACGAGAAAGCTCGGGTGCTCCGGCCAGACGGGCGACGGGCGAAAGGCGTCTCCGTCGGCCGGCATCGGGAGGACCCGCAGGTTCGGAATCGGCACGCGCAGACGAGCGAGTTCGCGACCGATCGCGGATGAGACCGGGAGGACCGACGAGGCGCCGGACAGCGTCCAACGAGCCAGGGGCCAAGGGACGAGACTCTTCGTGAGAAGCCGCACGTCGGTTCCATGGAGTGAAACGACGTAGGGGAGCGGAGTTGTTCGCGTAGCCCACCGGGCAGCCATTCCGCCTGGAAACCACCAGTGGGCATGCACGAGCGACGGCTGAAAGGCAGAGACCTCGCTGGAAGCAGCGCGGATCATCGCCATGACGAACCGCATGAACAGCCACGGCCGCCGGATCGCGACCCGGTGCATTTCTCCGGTGTACGTCAGGGACTCGCCCCCCGTCGGGTACTCGAACCGTCGCACGGCCACGCCGTGGATCTCGCTCTCGGCCACCGACCCCGGCCCCCTCGGCGAGAGGATCCGTAGATCGACCCCGCGTGCAGGGAGTTCGCGCGCCAATCGATGAAGGAACAGACCTTGCAGGTCGTCCTCATCTCGCGGATACACATGCGTGATCCAGAGAACTCGAAGCATCGAGCCAGGATATACCGGACGCACCCAGCGGAGAAGGGTCCGCATTCCTGGCCGCGCACTTGACACGCCGCCCCGAAAGCGGAACGCTGCTGCTCCGAGTGAGGCCGTACCCCAGCTCCCGGGCCGGTCATCAGGAGATTCCGATTGATCAGACTCGGCCACACAGTTTCCACCCTGGACGCCGAGAGCCGCTTCGGGCTCGACGTGCTGCTTGATGTCGCCCGCGTTCCTCTCGCCCATCGCGAGATCGACTGCGTCCAACTCCACATTCACGACCACGGCGCCGAAACGACCCACGAGGCTGGCCAGGTGCACGTGCCGCGCTCGCTCTTGCGGGAGACCGCCTCACTCGTCGGGTTCCTCCGCGAGCAGCACTCCGATGCCCGTGATCGCCATGGGCGCGTGCCCTCCTCGGAGAACGAGCTCGTCGCGCGCCACCTCGAGCAGATCCCGATTGCACACGACCACGCGATCGGACTCCGGCTGGCCTCACAGCGCGCCGCCGGAGATCGTCCGTTCCTCGTGCTGCCTCCTTGGCCGGAGGGTCGCTCTTGGGCGGCCGCCATTTCCCACGACGTCGACATCGTCGATACGTGGTTCGCTCTCACACTTGTCCGGGC
Organism: Gemmatimonadota bacterium; assembly: GCA_020431545.1. Lineage (GTDB taxonomy): Bacteria > ARS69 > ARS69 > ARS69 > ARS69 > JAGQIB01. The sequence continues at coordinate 7,767 of JAGQIB010000590.1, read as the reverse complement.
CCTCGAAGTCGCGCGCGGCCACGACTTCTCGACGGCGGCACGCATCCTCTGGAGTGGACTCGGGGGAGTCGGACGCGACCCGCTGTTGGATAGTGTGCGTCGCATCCTGGAGACGGAATCGCGACTCGGATTCGACTCGACCTGGTTCGTCCTGACCGGACGCCCGACGCTTCGTGGTCGCATCCGCAAAGACGTGACGTACTCGCTCGATTCGCGTCCCGCTCGGGAAACCTTGAGCAAGATCCTCGACCGACGTCAGGAGATCGCCTTGCACGGGAGCTTCGCGAGTGCTGAGCTCCCGGGCGAGCAGGCTCGGCAGCGACGGGACCTCGCTCGTTACCTCCCCAACGCCCCCTGCGGTGTTCGACAGCACTTCATCAAGATGAGACCGGGAGCAACCCAACGAGAGATGGCCGCCGCAGGATTCGAGTATGACGCGAGCTTCGGTTTCCCGGATCGAGCCGGCTTCCGCCTGGGCCTCGCCGACTGCTCGCCGGTCTGGGACGGTACGGCACGGACTACCCTGCCCCTGGAAGCGGTACCGATGATGTGGATGGACCGGACCTCCAGCAAGTACTCGGGAGTCGAGGATCCTCGCCGGTGGCTGGACCCTGCAATGGTCACCGCCGATGCCGCACGAGCTCGGGAAGGTCTGTGGGTCGGCATCTGGCATCCCTACCTGACATCTGCCACCGGGTTCCCAGGGGCCGAAGAGGCGTTCCAAGAGCTACTGCACGCTCTTGCGCAGGACCGACCATGGTGCGCGCGGCTGACGGACGTCGTTTCGTGGCGCCGCTGGCGAAGGGCGATCCGGGTCGCCTCGGCGGCCGACCCCGACCATCCGATCTCGGTCGAGGCGCCCGAAGGCCCCTGGCGCCTCGACACCGGGTCCGACGCACGCGGCAATCCCGTGGCAATCAGCGTCCTGCCGTCGCTCGCTCCGAGCGAATCCGAATCGCCCGAACCGCCAGGGCCCACAAGAGGATGACGACCTCCGCCAAGATCGCCCAAACTCTCGCCAGGATCGCGAGCACGTGCAGCGGGATTCCCTGGATGCCGGCCTGGGCGAGTGTTGCCGCAAGCACTTCTTCTCGAACCCCCAACCCGCCGGGGGCGATCACGGCCAGAAGCCCTACGACATAGGACAACGCATAGGCGCCGACGAAACGGGGGACCTCCGGCCAGGACACCGGTCCGAGAGCCGAGGCCAGCATGGCGAGCCCCATCCCCTGGGTGGTCCAAACCGCCACGAAGCCGACGACGAACAGCAAGGCCGTGCGCCGGCTACCAAGGACGGACGGCTCCAGTCGACGACCCAGTGGAATCCGAGACAGAATCCGAAGGAAGATCGCCGGCCGCAGCACGAGCAACGCGATGCAGACGATCGACGCGGCGGCCGCGGCAAGGAAGGCGCCGGAGTGCTCTCCGATGATCCCGGCAATGGGCGATGCGACAAGGAAGCCCGTCGAGATCTGCAGGGCGAGCGCAACGAACGCCACGGATGCCGCGACCGCCGGCGACACTCCGAAGTCCCGCGCGACGAGAACCATCGCGACGACCTGCCAGACCTTGCCTGGAACGTACCGACCTAGGTTGGAGAACGACCACAGTTCGAGCGCGGCCCCGAACGTCAAGTGACGACCGGCGACGCGAAGCAACGCGCGCCACAGTGCAATGGGCAGGATGAAGGTCGCGGCCAGCCAGATCGTCGCCAGGACGGCCGTGGTCCAATCGAGCCGGGTCGACTCCACCCGAAGCTCGTCCCAGGCTCCCATTGCGGTCCGAACGAGAAGGGCGATCGCCACGATCGCCCCGAATACGGCCAGCAATCGCCCGAACCCGCTCAGGCGGCCACGCGCCTCCGCCGCCTCGACCACAGCACACCCCCAAGAATGACGCCCAATGCCCCGAGGCTCAGGAGCTTCCCCACTTCGTACGGAGTCGAGTGGAACCGGAGCACGACGTCGCCTCCTCCGGCAGGAACGGCGATGGCGCGAATCGTGCCGAACGCTCGGAGAATCGGTACTTCCCTACCGTTGACCTCCGCTCTCCAGTACGGAAACCAGTTCTCCGAGTGGATCAAGAGACATGGCCCCTCACTTTGCACCGAGGCCCGAACCTCATTCCCTCGATACTCGAAGCTCGTAACGATCGGCACCGTCTCCGACATCTCGGCCGCGAAGGGGGGCGACTCCTCGAGCAGGGCCACGCTTGCGGGATCGAAGTCCGGCTCGAGCAACCGATCGAGGATTCGCTCCCGCGGGAGTACCTCCCACTGAGGCACGCACCAGAATCGCTCCAGGGCGGCAATCGGCAGCGGATTCGGCAGGTCCGACTGACGGTGGAGAATCCACTTCGTGTTGAGCACGGCCAGCAGTGGGAAGTAGCCGTCTCGCTGGACCAGCAATCCCTGCGCGCGTGGATCCGTACGAAACTCGCGATACCAGGAGAGTTCGTTGTCATGGAACCCCAGTGTCGATTCGATGCGGAAGGGGCCCAGCTCGTTCATCGCGAACTCCTGAAGGGCGGGCATGACTCGGAACTTCGAGCGAGAGCTCTCCGCGGCAAGCTCACCGAGCGCGCCACGGGCTTCGGTCCATCGGGATGGATCGACGATCATGACGTAAATCCGATCGATCCGCCAGGCGTCGACCACGGACACCACGACGAGCATCGCCGTCAGCACCGGAATCGAGATCCTCCGCGCGCGGAAGGCCCACAATCCGGCCGCGACGATTGCCACGATGGCAGAAGAGGCAAACGCGCCGTTCCGGAACGCCGGCAGATTCGCGGACAGGATCCCCCGCTTGACTTCATCGAACGGCGTGCCGAACAGCGCACAGAACGCATCCGTCGCCGGCCTACTCGAAAGCCCCAGCAGGAACAGCAAGATCGCGATCCCGCCAGCTGCCCAGACGGAACGTCGCGGCCGATATCCGTCCACGAGGTCCTGAACCAGAAACGCTGCGAGGGACGCAATGCCGAGTGAGGCCCCGAACATGATCAAGGGTGGGGCCCGAAACAGCTTCACTTGCGGGATGACCAAGTAGGCCAAGCGGTGAACCGGCGTGTGCTCACCGAGCGAGTAGAGGATCGCGAAACCCGCCATGCTCAAGAGGAACCACCGCGTTGGGCTCCGGCGTCTCGCGACGGCGAGTGCGGCGAGCAGAATGAGCGCCAGTCCGAGATAGTCGGAGTTGTACTTGAAAGGATTCCTACCCCAGTATCCCCGAGGGCTGTTGCAGAACTCCGGCACGACCATCGAGGCGAGTTCCTCGGGATGCAGGGACCACGAGGAGGCATGCTCGTAGTCCGTCTTGCCGGAACGAACGGAGAACCCGTCCGGATGCTTGACGTACGCGACCGCGGGAAGCAGCTGCACCGACGCGACGAGAAGGGATAGACCGACCGCGGAGGCGAATCCCACGATCTTTCCGCGGTACGCTCCCCTCGGCTCTCCACCGCGAGGCCACACGAGCCGCATCAGAAAGAGTCCCCCCACGAACCAGAATCCGTGGTACGCCATCTGAATCTGCGCCGAGAGGATCATCAGCCCCAGAACGAGCCCAAGAATCAACCAATCGACGGCTCTTCGACGAGAGATCGAACGCTCGAGACACGCCAGCGCCAGCGGGGCGAGAGCCGCCACGTACATCTTTCCATCCTGCCCCGCGAACAGATAGCTCACGTGGACGGGATTGAGCATGTAGCCGACCGCTCCCAGCGTGACGGCACTCCGTCCGAGACCGAGTGTGCGCAGATAGATCGCCGCGCAAACACCGGACAGCCATATCGCGACGAGGAGCTTGTGGCCCAGCGCGCGATACACGGGCATCAAGAAGTGAATGATCGACAGCGGGAAGAACGTGTCACCGTGGGTCGCATCGATGAATGGCAATCCCCCGAGGATGTAGGGATTCCATCGAGGAATCTCGTGCCACTCCTTCCAGAAGGAGACGAGATAGCCACGCGAAAACAGTGCCGAGGGGATCGAGTCGCTCCCATACAGGAGAAGGTCGGAGAACAGGTACTCTCGAAAGAGGACAACCAGCAGGAGCGCCATTCCCGCCTCGAGGACACCCGCACGACGGAACCATTGACTTCCGCTGGAGTGAGCCTTCTCGCGCTTCATGACTTGGACGCGCCATGATCGAGGTCCGCCGATCGGTCGTTCCCTTTACGGTCGGCCAGCGCCCGCACGATCGCGTCGCGCACCTTCCCCATCTGGAACGGCTTGTACAGGACGTCCGTGAGGCCGCGCTCGGAGGCCTTCACGATCGAATGGGACGGGTCGTAGCCGTACGCCGTCATCAGAATCACCTGCGTGGACGGATCGGAGTCGCGCACGCCCTGAAAGACCTCGTAGCCGTTCTTCCCGGGCATCTTGATGTCGGACAGCACCAGATCGTAGTGGGACGCGCGCGCCATGTCGACGGCCTGCTGGCCGTCCTCGGCGACGTCCACCTCGAAACCCTGAAGGACCAGGAAGTCGCGGAGGAACTCGCGAATGTGCTCGCGATCGTCCGCGACCAGGATGCGGCCGCTCGTCTTCCCCGTCTTCTCGGGGATCGCCATCATCTGGATCTCGCCGACGTACTCCGTCGTCTTGTACACGCCGCCGCGCGCGATCGTCTGGAGCTGGTTCGTGAGCGCCGCGATCTTCAGGGCTTCCTTGGAGATCACCGCGAGCCGTTCCATCTCCTTCTGCAGCATCTTGCCCTTGCCGGCCTGCTCGTACATCTCGCGGACATCGCCCCGATCGAGCGTGAGCAGCGCGACGTGGCCCGCCGACAGGATCTCCTCGAGGAAGTTGTTGATCTCGTGACACAGCGTGGCCGCCACCTCGCCGAGCGTCTGCGCCTTCTGCGCGGCCGCGATCTCGCGTTCCAGGCGCTTCCACGGACGGAGATCGCGCGAGATCCCGGCCGTGCCGAGAAATGCCCCGGCCTCGTCGTACAGGGCCGTGGCCGTGAGCGAGACGGGGATGTGCTCGCCCTCCCGCGAGAGCAGCACGGTCGCGCGGTTCTCGAGGTGGCCCGGCTCGTCGTGCTCGCCGGACATGATCGCGCGCATGATCTCGTGCGCCTCGCGCTCCGAGGCGTACCCCTTGAGCACCGACTGGCCGATCATCTCCTCGGCCGTCCAGCCGAGCATCCGGGTCGCTCCCGCGTTCCACACCACGATGCGGCCTTCGGTGTCCGTGGTGATGATCGCGTCGCGCGAGTTCTTGACGACGTTCTCGAGGTAGCCCTCCGCCGTGCGCAGCTCCCGCAGCAGCTGGTTCTGCTCGATCGCGAACGCGGCCTCGCGCGCGAAGAGCTCGAGCACGCGGAGGCTCTGCGGCGTGGGACGTCGCCCGTCGTCCGGATCGTCCACGGAGATCGTGCCGAGAACCTTCTCCTCCTGCCCGCGGAGGGGCACGAAGAGATAGTCCTCGGGATGCCAGTCGACGAAGTCCTCCTCCCGGCGGCTCGTCCGGACACCGACACCGGAGAGCTGTTCGCCGAGCTTCGACTCGTGCGGCACGAAGTACGAGTTGCCGATCCGGTACCGCTCGTCCAGGATGCGGCGGCGCGTCTCCGGAGAGAGCGCCGGCGCCTCCTCCAGCGAACGCGCCTCTTCCGACGTGAGCCCGGCGTGCGCGCGCATGCGCACGCGCCACTCGTCGTCGAAAAGCGTGATCATGCACCGGCGGTAGTTGCACGCCGCCACGATGCCGCCGGCCACGAGGCGGAGCTGTTCTTCCAGCTCCGACGTGACGAGGATCGCGGCACTGACCCGGAACAGCTGCTCGACCTGATCGCGGGTCTTCCGACGCTCCGCGTCCGTCGCGCGCAGCTGCTGCTCCAGCTCCTCGATGCGCCGCAGCGCCGCGGGCGGTGACGCGGGGGACGCCGGATCCTGCTCGGGATTCTCCACGCCGAACTCCTAGGACGTCGGCTCCGCGACCGGGACGAGCGCGGACGCAAAGGTCTTGGGATCGAACACCTGCAGGTCGTCCACCTTCTCGCCGACGCCGATCAGCTTCACCGGCACCGAAAGCTCGCGCTGGATCGCGAGGACGACTCCGCCCTTCGCCGTACCGTCCAGCTTGGCCAGGACGAGCCCCGTGATGCCGAGGTCCGCGCCGAACACCCGAGCCTGCTGGAGCGCATTCTGGCCCATGGTCGCGTCGAGGACGAGCAGCGTCTCGTGCGGGGCCCCGGCATGCTTCTCGAGCACTCGGCGGACCTTCTTGAGCTCCTCCATCAGGCCGGACTTCGTGTGCAGACGGCCCGCCGTGTCCACGAGGATCACGTCGACGCCGCGCGACCGCCCCGCCTCGAGCCCGTCGAACACGACGGCGGCGGCATCCTGTCCTTCCTGGCCCTTCACGATCGGGACCTCGACCCGTTCCGCCCAGGTCGCGAGCTGTTCCATGGCCGCCATGCGGAACGTGTCGCCGGCGACGAGAAGCACCTTGCGTCCCTCGGCACGCAGCTTCGCGGCGAGTTTCGCGATCGTCGTGGTCTTGCCGGCGCCGTTCACGCCGATGACCAGCACCACGGCCGGAGGAGAATCGACGTCGAGACGCAGAGGCTCCGGCTCGTCTCCCCCGAGTCGCTCGGATACGAGATCGCGCAACGCCACGAGCACGTCTTCGGGATCCGGACGACTCCACTTGCGCGAACGCCGCCGGAGCTCCTCCACGAGCTCGTCCGCGGTCACCGCGCCGACGTCCGCGGAGATGAGGAGCTCCTCGAGCTCCTCCCACATCTCCTCGTCGAACCGGTCGCGGCCGGCGAAGATCGAGCGCACGCCCGTCGTCAACCGACCGCTGGTGCGGACGAGGCTCTCCTTGAGACGCCGGAGTCCGCGGCCGATCGATCCGATCAAGCGGATCCCTCCAGCACGAGCTCGTCTTCACGGTCGCCGGACTCCGGCTCCGCGAGTTCGGCGGCCCGGCCCAGCTCCACCGACACGAGCTTGGAGATTCCCGGTTCCTCCATCGTCACGCCGTAGAGGTAGTTCGCGACTTCCATGGTCTTCTTGTTGTGCGTGATCATCACGAACTGGGTCTTCTCCGCGACCTTCTTGAGCATGTCGAGGAAGCGCCCGATGTTCACGTCGTCCAGCGGTGCGTCGACCTCGTCCAGGATGCAGAACGGGCTCGGCTTCACGAGGTAGATCGCGAACAGGAACGCGACCGCCGTGAGCGACCGCTCCCCGGACGACATCAGCGAGATGTTCGCCACCCGCTTGCCGCGCGGGCGGGCGAAGATCTCGATCGGCGCATGAAGCGGATCCTCGTCTCCCACGAGGCGCACGTCCGCCTGACCGCCCGGGAACAGCGTGCCGAACGTCTGCGCGAAGTTCGCGCGCACCTGTTCCAGGGTCTCCATGAACATGGTCCGGGCCTTGCGGTTGATCTTCCGGATCGTGCGACGGAGCTTCTCGCGGGCCTGGTCGAGGTCGTCCTTCTGCGCCTTCAGGAACTCGTAGCGCTTCGACTCGCGCTCGTACTGATCGAGCGCGACCAGGTTCACGGCTCCCATGCGCTCGAGCTGGCGCGTGAGCTCGTCGCGCTCGTGCGTCGCCGCGACGAGCGTCTCGTCGTCCGCGTCGAGAAGGGCGCCGTGGGCGGCGAGGGCGTCCGGCAGGGCGAGGTTCGTGGAGAACTCGCGCTGCACGCGGGTCACGAGCTCCGTCCGCGCGGACTCGAGACGCTGGTGACGCATCTGCTGCTCGTGGAGCTGCTCGGCCGCCTCGTCGCGGAGACGCTGCCAC
>JAGQIB010000589.1 GCA_020431545.1 Gemmatimonadota bacterium | reverse complement strand
CGGCCGGTCGGGAGGGCGCCACCGAGAGCCTGCGCGCGCTCATCCCGGAGCACGTCGCCTATGCGTGGCGCGACGGCGGCGCCGACGTGAACTACCACTCCGCGAATCTCCCCGCGCGCAACGCGGCCCTCGTCGCGCGCGCGTCCCAGAACATCCGCGACTACTGGCGACCGGAGTTCTACTACCAGGCGCTGGTGGACGAGGTGAACGACGCCGTACCGGCGTTCGAGCTGTCCCGGGTGGCCGGCTCCGGCGGCCTGCTCGAGATCGATCCGGCCCGCCTCGCCCAAGACCCGACGTGCGGCTCCGTGCCCGGCGCCTACACGGTCCAGGGCTGGCGCGACATCGTGCGCGAGCGGATCGAGAGCAGCGAGGATCGCCTGCGCAACGACTGGATCCTCAAGGAAGTCTACGAGGGTCACACGCTCGACATGCGCGACTGGCTGCTCGACACGTACCGCAAGGACTACCGCGCGCAGTGGATCGCGTTCCTCTCCGCGGTGGACGTCACGCCGTCCGTGAACGCGAGTCAGGCGGCGGATCGCCTGCGCGAGCTCGCGAGTTCCAACTCCCCCCTCACCCGCCTCGTCGATCAGGCGGCCACCCAGCTGCGATTCCGCGGCAACGGTGGCGACGATCAGGCTCTCGCCTCCATCGAAGACGACTTCGCGGCCATCCACGCGCTGTTCCGCACCGAGGGCGAGGGCGACGACAAGGCACGCCCCATCGATCGCTGGACGGGCGAGATCGCGAACCTGGTCGAGCTCGCCCGCGGCCTCGCCGAGAGCGGCGACGTGGGCCTCGCCGCGACGACAACCGCGAAGGAGATCATCACCACCGTCGGACCGGGGACGAGCCCGATCTCGAAGTCGATCGCGGCCACGAACCGCTGGCGTGACGACCTCCGCGTGGGCAAGCGCGAGTGCACGGACGCCGTCGTCCGGCTCCTCCACCGGCCGGCCGAGTCCGCCTGGCGCGCCGTGCTGGCGGAGACGCAGCTCTACCTCGACGCCGCCTGGAGCGTGGAGATCTGGGAGCCGTTCCGCACGCTGAACGGCAGCTACCCGTTCGCGTCGGGCTCCACGGATGCTTCGCTCCAGGAGTTCCAGCGCTTCTTCGGCCCCGGCGGCGTGTTCTTCTCGTTCTACGACACGGAGCTCGCCCCGTTCCTCGATCGCGAGAGGCAGCCGCGCGAGCTGTGGGGCTACGGCCTCCGGTTCGGCCAGAAGACGCTCGACACGATCGAGCGCGCGCACGCGTTCCAGCGAGCGCTCTTCACCGACAAGCCGGGCGAGCTCGGCTTCACCGTGCGGATCCGCCCGTCCCAGACCCAGAAGGTCTCGGGGGATCCGCCCTACTGCAAGGCGACCCGCCTCGCGATCGGATCGGAGCGCGTGGTGTACGGCATGGGCGCCCAGAAGGAAACGGAGATCGCGTGGCCGAGCGCGACCGGCGGGGCCCGCTGCGACGTCGACGTCGACGGCCTCGCGCCCACGGCCGCCACCGCGGACGGGCCCTGGGCGTTCTTCAAGCTCCTGGCCGACGCCCGGATCGAGACGCGCTCGGACACCGAGCTGGAGGTCTCCTGGACGCTCACCCGCCCGGGCGACTACGCGATCCGGGTCCCTTACACGTTCCGCACGTCGTCGCGCGTGCATCCGTTCACGCCGGGCTTCTTCGACGTCCGGTGCCCGCGCCAGATCGGCCCGGAAGCGGACGAAAACGCGTCTCCCGCTGCGCGTTGACGGGAGACGTCGCGCATTCCTAGTGTCGGGGCGAAGCTCACGCCTCGCGGAGGGGACCGATGGATCTCGAAAGCCTGATCCGGACCGGCGCGCCGGCCGGACTCCGCGCGCGGCGCGGACGGTTGGACGGCCTGGACGACGAGGGGCGGATCCTGTTCCGCCCGGACGAGGGCGGTGACTCCGAACCCGTCACGATCGGCGTGGCGATGTCGGATGGTGCGCTCGTGAAGGCGGCGCGGGTCGGTCAGCGCGCGCTCGTGCTCGCCGGCGCTCCCGGCGAGGAGCCGGTCCTGGTGGCGCTGCTCCGGGAGCGCGTGGCGGCCAAGGCCCGCGACGCGGGGCCGGGCGCGCTCGAGGTCCACGTCGACGGGGAGACGCTCGTGCTCCGTGCCGATCAGGAGATCGAGCTCCGCTGCGGCAAGTCCCGACTGAAGCTGCGCGCGGACGGCCGCGTGATGCTCAACGGATCCCACATCGTGTCCGCGTCGACGGGTCCGCACCGGATCAAGGGCGCGACGATCGCGCTGAACTAGGCGATGGCGCGCCCTCCCGTCGTCCCCGACATCCTCGAGGAGCATCTCGAGGAGCTCGCGTTCCTCTCGCTCCAGCGACGCAAGCTCGCGTTCGACTGGGAGACGTTTCCGCGCGAGCTCCGTGCGCACGATCTCCGGATCGAGGCGCACCGCGCCGCGCTGAAGCTCGGCGGCGCGGAGGCGGCCCGCATCGCGCGCGCGCGCCTCGAAGACGCGGTGATGGACTGGGAGATCTACGCATCGCTGCGGACGTGGTTCGAGACCGAACCGCCTTCCGGCGAGACCGTGCGGGAGATCCTGCAATCCCGCCTGGGCGACGATCCCGATCCGTCGCTCGCGAAGGCAGCAGGCTGGCGGGAGGCCTTCCGCACGCTGCCGCCGGGACGCGCCGAGGAACTGCTTCGAATCGACGTTCCCGCGGCGACGGCGATCGCGGTGGACGCGGCCGGGTGGCACGGCGCGCTCGACGCGAAGGGCGCGGACCGGTTCGCGTCGCACTCCGCCCCCGCCGTGCGACGCGGCGTCGCGCGGACGCTCGGTGCGGCGCGCTTCGACCCGACGCGAGCGCTCGATCGGCTGCTCGGCGACCCCGAGATCGAAGTCCGGCACGCCGCGCTCGGCTCGCGGCTTCTGCGGGACCCGCGGGGAACGCACGAGATGGTGCGCGGCCGTGTTGCCGGCGCGGACGACTTCGAGCTTCGCGTGCTCGGACTCCTCGGCGACGCGAACGACCTGCGTGGGCTCGCTTCGCGGGCCCGCGAGACTCCCGCCGCCGCGCGGGCGCTCGGTGATCTGCGCGATCCGCGCGCGCTGGACGTGCTGCTCGAACTCGCCCGCGACAAGGACGCGGATCTCGCGGCGGCCGCGCTCGACGGCGTGGCGACGATCGCGGGCTGGCCCGACGGGCGCGAGGGCGCGGACGATCTCGACGTCGAGGAGATGGCGGCTCACGTCGCGGCGCGTCGCTCCGCGCTCGAGGATGCCCCCCGCTGGCTCCGCGGGATCGCGTACCCGCCGCGGAACTCCGAGGAGATCACGACCGAGGCCGCCTGGCGGCTCGCGATCGAGTCCGACGACCCGGAGCGCGGTCGCCGCCTCCGGGAGGTCCCCGACGGCTTCTTCACGGGCGCCCCCGTGGAAGAAGCGCTCTGCGGGGAGTGACGATGCGACTCACGAACGAGACGCCGTTCGCGATGGAGCGCTTCGTGGAAGTGGACCGCGATGCCGCGGAGCACCTCGTGGTGACGCTCAAGGGCACGTGGCGGCTGGAAGAGGACGGCTCGCTCGCACTCGCCGAGGAACAGCCTCTCCCCTCGCCGCTCGACGTGTTCCGGGGCGAGCCCGACGCGTCGTCGATCCTCGCCGAAGCGGAGCTCGCGCCGCTGAAGCCCGCGACGGAGATCCTCGTGGCGGGACACGCGCTCGCTCCCCGCCGCGGCACCCGCGCGATGGACGTGCTCGTCGCGGTCGGTCCGATCCGAAAGCTCGTGCGCGTGTTCGGCGAGCGGCGGTTCGAGAAGCGGCTGGCCGGGGCGAAGATCGCGGGACCGGAACCGTTCGAGCGCGTGGAGCTCGCCTGGGAGAACGCCTACGGAGGCGTCGACGAGACGCCGGCCGAGAAGCACCGGAGCGGCGACGCCTTCAACCCGGTGGGTCGCGGGTTCCGGGCGAAGCGCTCGAAGCTCCCGGTCGACGAGGAGCTCCTGCCGAACGTCGAGTACCCGGACGACCCGTACGACAAGCCCGGCAAGCGCGTGCGCCCCGCGGGCCTCGGCGCGATCTGTCGTCACTGGATGCCGCGCCTCTCCTACGCCGGGACGTACGACCAGGAGTGGCTCGACGATCACTTCCCGTTCCTCCCGCGCGACTTCGACGCGCGATTTCATCACGCGGCGAGTCCCGATCAGATCGCGCGCGGGTACCTCCGAGGGGGCGAACCGGTGGAGCTCGTGGGGCTCACGCCCACCGGCCGCGCGGAGTTTCGCCTGCCGGAACACCATCCGGTGGTCTCCGTGAAGCTGCGCAAGCGCGAGGAACGCGCCCCCGCCGTGCTGGAGACGATCGGATTCCACTCCGATTCCCAGGAGCTGCGGCTGCTGTGGAAGGCGCGGCTCCGGGTACACCGCGAACTGCTCGACATCCGCGACATCGCCTGCTCGCTCGGGGGGGACGCCTGATGGCCGACGGTCTCGATCTCGTGCTCACGGGAGCCGGTCTCACCTCGC
>JAGQIB010000588.1:508-2082 GCA_020431545.1 Gemmatimonadota bacterium | reverse complement strand
GTCGGCGCGATCACGCGAATCGACAACCTCGCGGTCAACGACCTCGGCGAGTGGCTCGTGGAAGCCGACACCGACAACGCCGACACCGACGCCGACCAGGTCGTGATCCGCGACGGATCGCTGTACCTGCGCGAGGGAGACGCGCTCGCGGATCCCGCCGGCGCGACGATCAACACGTTCGACTCGATCAATCTCAACAACCAGGGACACTCCGGCTGGAACTTCTTCCTGAGCGGCACCGCCGGATCGGGAGACGATTCCGGCATCTACTACGACACGTCGCTCGTGCTGCAGGAGAGCACGGTCTCGACCGCTCCGCAGTTCAGCCCCGGGACCCCGTATATCGGGTTCTTCGAGGCACGCACCGCCCCGAACGACGGCACCCGGATCTTCGTCGTGGCCACGGTCGACGATCCGGCCATCGCCTCGACCGTCGATCAGGCGCTCGTCGTCCTGACGCACGACGGCTCCGGCAATCTCCTGTCGGAGAGCGTGATCGCGAAGGAAGGCGACGTCCCGGCCGGCCAGACGGAGTCGATCGCCACGTTCGGCACGGGCCCTCACGAGTCCGCGTTCAACGACGCGGGACAGGCCCTCTACTTCACGGATCTCACCGGTGACACCTCGACCGACGGGGCGATCTACCTCGACGGCACGCTGCTCGCGCAGGAGGGCTCCGCGTCGCCGATCGCGGGACGCAACTACGAGCTGCTCTCGAGCCGCGGTCGCGACCTCTCGAACAGCGGCGCCTGGGTGATCAAGGCGAACCTCGACGGCGACACGGCCGACGACGAGATCATCGTCCGGAACGGTTCCGTGATCGTGCAGGAAGGGATGACGCTCCCCGCGTTCGCCCCGTTCAAGCTCACCTCGACCGGCACCGGCAGCGGCCCGGTCCAGATCGACGACGCCGGCAACGTGCTCTGGTTCGGCGACTGGGACGATCCGGATACCGACGTCGACACGGGCCTGTTCTGGAACGATCAGCTCATCGTGCAGGAAGGCGTCACGATGATCGGGGGCGAGATCGTGGACACGATCGCGAGCGGCCAGGACGCGTTCCAGATCAGCGACAACGGTCAGTGGGCGATCTTCGAGGCCGTCCTCGTGGGCGGCAAGGAAGGCGCGTTCCTGATCGAGCTGCAGGGACCGGTCTCGATCGAGCTGTCGCAGTTCGAGGCGTCGATCGGCCAGCGCACGGTGGAACTGAGCTGGGTCACGTCGAGCGAGTACCAGCACGACGGCTTCTGGGTGTACCGCGCGGCGTCGCAGCACGGCGACTACGTTCGCCTGAACCGCGACCTGATCCGGGGCGGCGGTCCGGAGTACCGGTTCGTCGATTCGGACGTCCAGGGTGGCACCGAGTACTGGTACAAGCTCGGCGCGGTGAGCCTCTCCGGCCAGGAGGACCTCTACGGTCCCACCGCCATCATCACGCCGCCGTGGATCGTGGTGAACGGCCTGGCGCCGGGTCGCCCGAATCCGTTCACGCGAGGCACCACGCTGGCACTGGATCTTCCGAGCCGCGGCCCGGTCCGGCTCCAGATCTTCGACGTGGCGGGCCGGCTGGTCCG
>JAGQIB010000588.1:0-452 GCA_020431545.1 Gemmatimonadota bacterium | reverse complement strand
CACGACGTCCCCGCCGGCGTGTACTTCGCGCGCTTCACCGGTCCGCAGGGCACGGAGACTCGCAAGGTCGTCCGCGTCGCGATGCGCTGACGCGCTCGCGGAGTTTCCGTCCCCGGACCCGGGGCGGAGTTCGATCGATAAGAGAGGGCGTCCTCCGGGGCGCCCTCTTTCGTCCGAAGGTGTTTCCCTTTCACGGCTCGTTTCAACGGCTCGGTCATCCCAAGAGGATCCACGACATGAGAGGCATTTCGGGAGTTCTGCTCGCACTGGGCGTCGCGTCCGTTTCCCACGCTGCCCCCGCGACGTTTCAGAGCGCCGTCAACGGTTCGTCCCCCGTCCTCTACTATCAGCTCGACGAGACATCGGGAGCTGCCGTGAATCACGGCTCCCTGGGCGCTGCATTCGATGGAACCTACTTCGGGACGCCCGGACGCGGCTACGCGACGGCCGGC
>JAGQIB010000587.1 GCA_020431545.1 Gemmatimonadota bacterium | reverse complement strand
GGCGGCGAGCGCGAGCGCCTCGCCGTCCTCGAAGGTCAGCGTCGCACGCCCCGCCAGCAGGCACACCCATTCGTCCTCGGGCTGGTCGTACCAGAATCCCTCCGGCGACCCGTGACCGCGGGAGACGATGCGCTCGATGCGGACCCCTGCCGCCTGAGCGAGCACGTCGACCTGTTCCTCCGGGAGCTCGGCCGCGATGCCTTCGAACAGGTTCCCGAACGAGAACCTCCGCTCATTCACCGGTAGAATGCCTTTACCCGGGCCCAGCCCAGCTCTTCGATTGAGAGGGGTCCACAGCCCACGATCTTGGCCCCAACGGGGCCGCATCCGGTGATCCCGGGGGGCGCGCAGGGAGAGTCCGCCGCGATTTCGTACTCTTCGCTGTCGCAGAAGAGTGGATCCGCGGAGAAGTTGCCGGAGACGTCCGCCTGATCGGCGATGGGCCCGACCCAATCTCCGTCCTGGTTCCCGAAGAGGTCGGTGCAGGACAGTGTCACGTCGGAGTCGTCGGAGACCCAAACACCTCTCCCGGTCGTCGTGCCCGTCACGAGCGAGCCGATGACTTCCGCGTGAGACTGCAGAGCCACGGTGATCGCTCCGTACTCGCTTGATGGAGTTCCAGTGCCGACAATGGTACATCTCCGAATCGCCAGGTTCGACCACACGGCGAGCAACGCTCCGGCATTCACGAGGGTCGACTGGTTTCTGGCGAACACGCACTTCTCAATGGTGACTTCCGAGGACTGGAAGTGGCAGGCCCCGGCCTGCCAGGCCGTACAATCACGAACATCGCAGTTGCGAAGCTCGATTTCCGTGTGCACGCACGCGATTGCCCCTCCAAAGTCCTGATCGGGAAGGCCGTTCCGGATACCCAAACCCTCCAGTACGACGAGCCCGCCCGCGTACCGAACGAGAAACGCACGGTCGACGCCCTCGCAGTCAATCACGCATCTGCTGGGATCACCCGATTCGGACCGGATGCCGATCCACTTCAAGACGATCTCGATCCCGCGGTTTCCTTCACCCCGAAACACCCCGTCCCCGAGTATCAACGTATCGCCATCGGTGGCCAAGTCCACCGCTTCCTGGATGGTTGCCGCATCTCCGGAGCCATCGGGAGCGACGATCCATTCGTGCGCGAGAACCGCGGTCGAATGGAGAGCCATCACGAGAGCACCCAGCGTCGCGCAAACAGCAAGTCGGCATCGAGTCGCGATTCCCGCCATCGGGTCAGTCATTGCCGTTCCACCAAGGGGTCACCGGGGCGTGACGTGCGCGGCCGGTCGCCGCGCCGAAACCAGCGAGCCTCCATTGTATCGCGGGCAGGCGACCCGTTTCTTCCTCAAAACCAAGGGGCCCGGCGTCGCCGCCGGGCCCCCCTTCTTCGTCCGGTCTTCGTGCCCCGACACGCGCTACCGCAGCCGCACGAGGCGGCGCGTCTCCACGCGATCGGCCGTCGTCAGGCGCGTGAAGTACGTGCCCGCCGCGACCGACGTACCGGCGTCCGTGGTGCCGTCCCAGGCGAGACGGTGCGAGCCCGCGGACAGCACGCCGTCGTGCACGGTGGCCACGTGGCGGCCCGCGACGTCGAAGACGTCGACCCGCACGGCCTGCTCACGGTCGAGCGACAGCGAGAGGTTCGTGGTGGCCGAGAACGGGTTCGGAGACGCGGACTCGAGCGCCGCGCCGGCGACCTCGCCGATGCCCGTCGAGCCGCTCAGGACCGGCAGGTCGGCCTCGACCGGGATCCGGTTGAAGCCGGTCATGGTCAGAGTGACGTTCGCACGGCCGGCGAGATCGGCCGGATCGAAGGTGACGATCGCCACGCCCCCCGCGTCCGCGTACGCGGAGCCCACCAAGGTCCCCGTCGCGCTGAGCGCCACGAGCGCCTTAGGCTCCGTCTGCACGAGGAACGAACCGGTCGACGCGTCCACGAAGTCCTCGTGAACCGACGTGAGGGCCGTGGGAGTGGCGGTGCGGATCACGAGACTCGGATCGCCGAAGTACGTCCAGTTCTTGAACTCGGTGATCCCGTTCGATCCGTAGTGATCGATCATGTCGCACGAGCCGTTGAAGCACAGGCCGCCCATCGTGAGCTTGGACGTTCCGCACAGCAGGTCGACCATCTCGTCCTGCGCCCGCATCGGCGTGGCCCACTGCTGGTTGACCGTGGAGGCGTACACGCCGATCGCGCCCGTCGGCTCGCTGCCGTTCGTGGCGCGCATCCAGGTCTCCGCGAAGCAGGTCCGGCCCACGAACTGACCGTTCACGCAGCCCACGCACACCACGTGCGGCAGCATGTTGTCGTTCGTGAGCGCGTTGATGTTCGAGATCGAGAAGCCGGTGGTGACCCACAGGTTCTCGCTGCCGTGGCCCGTGTAATGAACGAGGCCGCGGCCCTGGTTCAGCAGCACGGACACGTCCGACGCGACCGGATAGCCCGGCTGGTCCAGACCCACACCCGCGCCGCCGATGCCGCCGCCGCCGCCGGCGCTCGGGTGATCACCGTCGTAGAGCTCGTTGACGACGTTGTACGTGAAGGCGAGCAGGTCGGCGCGGTAGTTCTGCGCGTGCTGCCAGTCCGCCTCCCCGTCGTCGCCGATGCCGTCGCCCTCGTTCGACGCGATCGCGACACCGCGGCCGTACCAGAGGCCGGCCGGGTCCGGATTG
Source organism: Gemmatimonadota bacterium (assembly GCA_020431545.1). Classification (GTDB taxonomy): domain Bacteria; phylum ARS69; class ARS69; order ARS69; family ARS69; genus JAGQIB01. The sequence goes on along the minus strand of JAGQIB010000587.1, from coordinate 2,611 downwards.
CGCTCGTACTCCATGAGACGCTCGAGCTGCGTCGCCACCTGGGCGGAGCTCTGCGCCGAGATCCGGCCGACGAACGCGTCCGGATAGCTGTCCGAACCCGCGAGGAGCGTGAGCGTCGGGTCGGAAGCGCCGCCGGCATTCATGTAGTACGGAATGTTCACGTCGTCGCCGATCAGCAGGATGAAGCACAGTCCGTCCGTGTTGAACACGTTCTGGATGTAGTTCTTGAGCTGCGTCGCGGTGGTCCCGATGGACGACATCGACACGAGCGTCGTGGGGATGCCCATCTGGTTCTTCCAGTCGACGTAAGGCTGCACGTCGGCGAGGTAGACGTCGGCGGAGACCACGAGCATCGGGCCGACTTCACCGACGGGCGAGTAGCGGTCCAGCCGCGCCCAGTTCAGGAAGTGGCGCTCGTACAGACGCTCGAACTCGGCGACGTGCGCGGCTTCGGGGCGGGGCGTGATCGTGTTCGCGCCGCCCGGACCATCCACCTCCACCGCGACCTTCACGTGCGTCAGCACGCGCAGCGTCTCGGTCGCGGGGTTCCACCGGAACGGATCCACCGCGACGACGACGCCGCGCACGTCGCGCAGGATGTACGGCTCGCCGAGGTCGGCCACGTTCGCCGGCCAGAACGCATCGGCCGAGTAGATCGAGTCGTCGAACGTCCACGGCACCGTGGACGGCGACACGTCGCGCGTGATCGGGCCCTTGGAGGGAGCGATGCGCACGTTCGCGAAGTCCTGGTACTCCTGCTCGAGGACGGAGATCCTCATCGTGCCGTCGTCCGGGATCACGATCGACTCGCGGAATCCGGGCAGGGCCGGCGCGCCGAGATCGAGACGGTTCTCGCCGCCTTCCCAGCGGACGACCGAGTACTCCTGTCCGTCGACGTCGACGGTGTTGAGGCGGAACGTGCCGACCTCGAACTCGATCACGGTGCGCTCGGGGCCCGCCTCGAGCACGCGGATCGCGTGGGAGTCGGGCAGCGGCCCGGCCTGGAGGAGCTGCGGCGCGGCCGAGGCCACGACGGGGAGGAGCATCGCCGGCAGGGCCAGGCGAAGCGCGCGGGTGACGGTGCGGTACATGTTCGCCCCCTCGACCCGCGGGGCGGCGGGTCGCTCGATGGGAGCGCCTCCCCGGCGACGGGCGCCAGGGTCAGTGCCTCGCCAGGGGGGCGCCGGCAGGGGCCCGAGGGCCCGGACCGTATGAGACTAGCGGATCCGGCGGTCCGGTGCCAGCGACGAGCCTCGGGGCTCGGGAGACGGGGTCCCTGCCCCGGAGGACGGCCTCCTCGCCGCTCCCCGGCCGGCCGGCCCCGACCGACGGCCCCGACCGGCAGGCTCCGACCGCCAAGCTCGGGCCGCCAGGCTCCGGCCACCGGAACGGCAACTCGGCGCCGCGAACGCTCGGCTGCTGCTAGGATCCCGTCATGCCTTCCCCGATCCTCGCCCCGCTGCTGGACTTCGCCGGCAAGCTCCGGTTCCCGCAGCTGTTCCTGCTGACGGGCGCGATCTTCGTGATCGACCTGCTGGTGCCGGACATGATCCCGTTCGTGGACGAGATCCTGCTGGGCCTCGCGACGTTGCTGCTCGCGAATCTGCGTCGGCCGCCGGAGAACTAGGCGCGCCCTTCGTCCGTGAGCACTTGCTCCCCGTTCAGCTCCGCCGTCCAGGAGATCGGAACCGCCTTCCTCATCATGGCGCTCACGGAGCAGTACTTCTCCTCGGAGAGCTTGATCGCGCGCTCGAGCTCGGCCACGGCGATCTCCCCGGTGAAGCGGTAGGTCACGCGGATCTGCGAGAATACCATCGGCGTCTCGTCCACCTCGTCGGCCTCGAGCAGGACCTCGAACGTCGCCGCCTGCACCCTTCGCTTCTTCAGCACCATTTCCACGTCGAACGCGGTGCAACCGCCCAGGGCCAGGAGCAGGAGCTCCTTGGGGCGCGCGGCGCCGTCGAGCGCGCCGATCTTCGTCGAGCCGTCCATTGGCACCCAGTGCCCGCTGTTCGAGCGGCCGACGAAGAGGTAGCCGTCGGCCTGTTTCACGGTCGCTTGCAGCAAGGTCCCCTCCGGATTCGGGTCGACGAAAGGATACGCGCCGCAGCGGGAGAGTCCAGTTCCCGGAGAAACGCTATACTCACGGACTCGAACCCGGGAGGCGCCCGATGTGCCGTCTGCTCGCCGACACGTTCCCGAAGGACAAGGAGGGGCAGGCCCTTCTCCTCAAGGTGCGCCGCGCCATGGAGCGACTCACGCGCTCGAAGGGCGTGAAGGACAACTTCGTTAAGGCGCCGCGCCGCCTGAACGCGGATGAGCACAACCTCAAGGACGAGTTCGCGAACATCTGGGCGCGCTGCACGCTCGAGTTCGATCCCGAGAACCCCGGCGCCTCGGTCCGGAAGGGCAAGATCAAGATCGGCCCGTTCTTCCTCGCGAAGCGCTTCAAGGTGATGGACCTGGAGAAGGTCATTCTCCACGAGTTCCTGCACGAGTCGCTCGCGATCTCGTGGAAGGAAGCGCACCACGGATTGATCGATCAGATCATCCAGTACGACCTGAAGTACCCGGGACCGCCGAACGTGGCGGAGGGGAAGATGTAGGACTG
>JAGQIB010000586.1 GCA_020431545.1 Gemmatimonadota bacterium | reverse complement strand
AGCCGCCGCCCGAGATCAGGATCGCGACCCGCCGCGTCACGCAAGCGTTCCCCGGTAGCCGACCCCCTGCCCCTCGACCAGACGGCCGAGGCGGATGACCGTTTCGCCCGCCGCCGCCAGCCCCGCGGCCGCCCCCCAGTCCTAGACCCGCACCGCCCCGTCCAGAACCTCCCGGTTCGGCAGCGCCACGGTCTTCCCATCGGCCTGCTCGATCAGGGTCTTCGTGGCCGTCACCCCGGCCAGCTGCCCCGAGATGTCCCCGAGCTCGATCGGCTCGCCCACCCGGAACAGCTTCCGCACGTAGAACCCCGCGAACAGATTCCGCGTGATCTCCCGGGTCCCGAGCCCGAACGTCAGCGACAGCCCGAGCGCCGCGCCCGCGAGCCCGATCACGACCACGGTGCGGATCATCTCCGTGTCGATGCCGAGCTGCGTGATCGCCATGATCGTCACGATGAACAGCACACCGGCGGAAACCGCGCGGCCGAGGGCGGGGGCGTAGTCCACGCCGGAGTCCGCGGCGGACTCGCGCGTGGCCCGGCCCGCGAACTCCGCCACGACGTTGCCGAGCACGAGCACCAGCAGGGCCGCGATCATGTTCGGGAGGTAGCCGAAGAACGACTCGATCGCGCTGGACACGATGTCGAGCCCCACCGCATCCGCCGCCCCGCGCAGGAACAGGATGATGAGCAGCCAGTACACGAGCCGCGCGGTGGACTGCGAGAGCGACCCGCGGATGCCGAAGCGCGACGCCATCCCGGAGATGCCGAGCTTCTCGAGCAGGTTGTCGACCTGGAGGCGGAGGAACGTCGTCCGCAGTACGCGCTCGAAGACCTTCGCCACGATCCAGCCGACGCCGAGCACCACGAGCCCGGTGATCAGCCGCGGCAGCAGGTCCGCCGCCGACGTCACCAGCCCGGAGAAGATCTCGGTCAGGGCGTCGCGCACGCTGGTCACGCTATTCATTTCCTTCGCCCTCCTTCTGGGTCGCCGGACGCGCAGCCGTCGCACTCGCGCCGAACAGGAGCGCGCCGAGCTCCCGCAGGAACTCGAGGATCATCGGAATCGAGAAGTCCAGCAACTGCCCCGACCCGACCCGGCGCAGGATCCCCGACCGGATCAGATCCAGCAGCGCGTCCGGCGCCTCCTCCCGCAGGGACTCGATCTCCGGCAGCGGCGGCCCGGGATCCCAGTCCGGCGGCAGCTCGCGCTCGTCCTTACTCAACCGAGGTCTCCATCGCTTCCGTGCGCCGCAGGTACAGCTCGCGGAACTGCTCCCGAGCCCGCTTGATGCGCATCTTCGTGGCCGACAGCCCGAGGTCGAGCGTGTCGGAGATCTCCTGGTACGACATCCCGTCGAGATCGCGCAGCAGGAGGGGCACCCGCAGCGTGTCCGGCAGCTCGTCCAGCACGGCGCGGATCGCTTCGCGCTGGTCGCCCGCCTCCAGGCCCTGCATCGCGGTCGGAGTCACCTGCAGCTCGGGCGCGAGCGACACGACCTCGTCGTCCGCGTCCACGAACGTCTTCGTGCCCCGCGAGCGCACGAAGTTGAGGCAGTGGTTCACCTTGATCCGGCGAATCCACGTGCCGAACGAGGACCGGCCCTCGAACCGCCCGAGGTGGAAGAACGCCTTCACGAACACCTCCTGGGCCAGATCCTCGGAGTCGTCCGGGGACCGGGTCAGGAAACGGCAGTTCGTGAGGATCTTCCCCTGCCAGCGCTTCACGAGCTCGTCGTACGCGCGCAGATCACCCTCGGCCGAACTCCGGGCGATCTCCACCAGCTCCTCGTCGCTCCGTTCCGCGACGCTCATCCGTTCCTCCCGCTGGACACGACCCGAGGGTGCGTGGTCACCTCGGCTCCTCGGAAGTGACTCGGCCGGATCCGGCCGGGTCTTCCTGGCAAGGCGATGAGCATAGGGGAAGGACGGCGACCGCGGGACCCCGAAAACCGGGACCCGCCGGTCCGATTCTCGGTCCGACCTCCGGTTCGATTCCCGGGAGGCCAAGGCGCATGCGGGTGAAGCTCGATCGACGGTTCGGAATCCTGACCCTGGCCCTCGGCGCGATCGGGAGCTGGGTCCTGGCGCTGACTCTGCTCTCCGGCTGCGCGAACTTCGACCCGAACCAGCTCGGCCAGGTCCTCGGCGGCTCCGGCACGCTGGATGACGGCACGATCACCGCCGGCCTCCGCGAGGCGCTCACGGTGGGCACGGGCCGCGCGGTCGAGACCGTCTCCGTCACGGATGGATTCCTCGGCGACACCGCCCGTCGCATCCTGCTCCCGCAAGAGCTCCAGTCCGCCGCGAGCAAGGCGCGCCAGCTCGGCTTCGGCTCCCAGGTCGACGAGTTCGAGACGCTCATGAACCGCGCGGCCGAGGAGGCGGCGGGGGAGGCCGTGGACGTCTTCGCGAACGCCGTCCGCTCCATGAGCTGGCAGGACGTCCGCGGCATCCTGAACGGCCCGGACGACGCCGCGACCGCGTTCTTCCGCGCCCGCACCTCCGATGAGCTCACGGCGCGCTTCCGCCCGATCGTGGACGCGAAGATGGAGACGGTCGGCCTCGTGCGCGCGTGGAACCAGGCGCGCAACGCGTGGAGCATGGTGCAGCCCGGCGGGATCCCGTCGCTGGACCTCGGCGCCTACGTCACGGACCGGACTCTGGAAGGATTGTTCGGGCAGCTCGCGGTGGAGGAGCGCCGGATCCGGGAGGATCCGGTCGCTCGCACCACTGCCTTGCTGCAGAAGGTCTTCGGCCCGCGCGGCTAGCGGGAGCCGCCGCCGGCACCGGGCCGGGGCCGAAGGACCGCCGGGCGCTTAGCCCTGCGAGGCCTGCTTCTCGGCCTGCTTCTTCAGCTTGTCGTTCGCCATGATCGCGACTTCCACGCGACGGTTGGCCTGCTTGCCCGCCGCCGTGCTGTTGTCCGCGACCGGCTGCGACTCGCCGTAGCCCACCGTGGTCATCCGCATGCCGGCGACGCCGCTCGACACGAGGTAACCCTTCACGGAGCTCGCGCGGCTCTCGGACAGCGTCTGGTTGTGCGCGTCCGTGCCATCCGAATCCGTGTGACCCTCGATCAGGATCTCGGTGTCCGGGTACTTGTTCAGGATCGTGGCCATGCTCTGCAGGTTCGACTGCGCCACGGGCCGCAGGTCGGACTTGTTCACGTCGAACAGGATGCCCGAGTCGAACGTGATCTTGATGCCCTCACCCACGCGCTCGATCGTGGCGCCGTTCAGGTCCTCGTTCAGCTCCTCGGCCTGCCGGTCCATGTAGCCGCCGATGATGGCGCCGGCGCTGCCGCCGACGGCCGCGCCGATGATGGCGCCGGTGGCCGTGTTGCCGGACTGGTGACCGATGATGCCGCCGATCAGTGCACCCGTGCCCGCGCCGATGCCGGCGCCCTTGCCGGTGGCACCGCAGCCGATGCTGCCCACCATCAGAGCGAGAATCGACGCGACGACGATCAGTTTCCGCATGTTCTCCGTACCTCCAGGGAAAGACGCGAAGGGGACTGCGAACGCGGCGAGAGGATCCCAGAGGGTCCCCGGCCGGTCAAGTCGACCGTTCCGGGGGCCCTGGAGTCACTCGACGCGCCAAGAAGACGACTCCGGAGGGAGCTTTTCTGGCTTCTCCGAACATCCGGCGCTTCCGAAAGATCCGCGCTTCCGGAAGGAACGACGTCTAGCCGACCGTCGTCCCGAGCATCTTGTCCACCTCCTCGCAGGTCTTGCGGACCGCGTCCACGGAGGTTTCCAGTCCCTTCTTCTCGGCCGCCGTGAGGTCGACCTCCAGGATCTTCTCGATCCCGCCCTTGCCCAGAACGGTCGGAACGCCCACGAACAGGCCGTTCACGCCGTATTCGCCCTCCAGCAGGGCGCAGGACGCCACGATCTTCTTCTTGTCGAAGATGATCGCCTCGGCCATCTCGAGCGCCGAGAGCGCCGGCGACACGAACGCCGACCCGATCCCGAGCAGCCCCACGACCTCGCCGCCCGCCTTGCGCGTGCGGTCCTCGATCTTGTCGAGCTCGCCCGCCGAGATGAACTTCTCCACCGGCATGCCGGCGATGCGGCAGCAGCTCCGCACCGGCACCATGGTGTCGCCGTGGCCGCC
>JAGQIB010000585.1 GCA_020431545.1 Gemmatimonadota bacterium | reverse complement strand
GCCGCCGTGCTCGGCGGCGTCGCGCGGAAGCTCCGGGTGGAGGCGACGACCGACCGCATCGGGGACTCGCCGCTGGAAGTCACGATCACGGGCGAGGGGGTCGGCTTCGGGCGCCAGTCGATCTCGCGAGCCACGGCCCAGGGCACGTACCTCGACGGTCGTCTCGGCGTCCGCCGCCTCGTGCTGCAGTCCCGCGGCCGCGGACAGCTGCTCCTCACCGGCGAGCTCGACGTCCTCGAGAACGGCAACCTCGACGGTCGCGTGGCCGAGCTCGAGATCCGCTCTCCCGACGAGTCCGTCGTTTGGAGGAACGAGGGCCCGGTGCGGATCGAGAAGACCGAGCGCTCGCTCACGTTCTCGGGACTCGCGCTGAGCGACGGTCGCGGCCGGATCGACGGCGACGTCTCCGTGCACGAGTCCGGTGAGGCATTCGTGCGACTGGCCGCGCACGGTGTGGAGCTCTCCGTGTTCTCGCCGTACCTGCTGCTGGAGAAGCCGCTCGGCGGCGTGCTGGAAGCCGACGTGACCGCGATCGTGGGCGCCGACACGCTGACCGCCGACGCGTCGTTCGAGCTCGCGGACGGCACCTGGGGAGACGAGACGCTCCGCGAGGTGCGCGGCGTGGCGCGCATCCGCGACGACTACGCGGAGTTCGACGACGTGGTCCTCCGCTCCGCTTCGTCGAACGCCACACTGAACGGTCGCATCGATCTGCCCGGCGGTTCGTTTCGCGTCGCGCTCACGGACTCGGCGTCGCGCGCCTCGATCCTCGATCGCATGGTCTTCCACGACGTACAGGCGCATCTCGAGTCCGTCACGTTCGACTGGCTGTGGAACCGCATCTCGGTCCTGCCCGCCATGGACGGCAGCGGCTCGGCGACGCTGCTGGTCGACGGACCGCTGCTGAAGCCCAGCGCGCTGATCGAGGTACAGCTCACGGACGCCGAGCTCACGCGCCGGTCCGTGGACTGGGTCTCGGCCACGGCGTCGTACGACGGCGAACGACTGACGATCACGGACGGCGTGATCCGCTCGGGAGCGATCTCGGCCGACGTGCTCGGATCGCTCCCGGTGAAGTGGAGCTTCCAGACGCCGATTCCGAAATGTCCGCCCGGGGAGCCGTTCGATCTCCGGATGCAGGTGCACGAGTTCCCGATCGGCGAGCTGGAGACCTTCGTTCCGTTCTTCGGCTCGGTCCGCGGCGCCGCGACGGGCGAGGTCGCGCTCGTCGGCACGTGCGGAGATCTCTCCTTCGAGGGCCCGTTCCGCCTGAAGGACGCCGAGCTGATCCTGCCCGTGTTCCGCGATCCGATCCAGGGCGGCACGATCGAGGGCAAGTTCGTGCGCGACGGCGTGGAGTTCGTGTCCGCGAAGTTCGAGACGCCGGCTCAGGGAACCATGGAGGGCGACGGACGCATCGGGCTCGAGAACCTGCGGCCGGCGGGATTCGACGTTCACGCCCGCGCCACGCGCTTCCGCTACCGGGGCGTGGACAACGGCATCGAGGCGACGGGTTCCGGAGACCTGGACATGACCACCGGCGTGTTGCGCGACGGCAAGGTCGTGCCGAACTTCACGGGCGACTTCGAGGTTCAGCGCGCGGATCTCGACGAGCAGCTCATCCGTCCGCGCACGGTGATCGAGATGCCGGTCGGCGTGCAGGCGCCCCCGGAGACCGGCGCGCAGGCGGGCGGGGCGATGGAGCCGCTGATGCTCGCGGCGCTCCGCTTCCACGCGGATCGCAACGTGTGGCTCCGTACGCCGGAGATCGAGACGGAAGCGGCGATCGACGTCACGTTCCACGTGACGGAGGACTACTTCGGCATCACCGGCGAGGCCCGGTCGCTGCGCGGCAACTACCAGGTGTTCAACTCGCGATTCGACATCGACAAGGCGGAGATCGAGTTCACGGACCCGCGCAACCTCGGCCGGAGCTACCTGGACGCCGAGGCGAGCACGCGCGTGCTCGACGAGGAGGTCACCGCGACCGTGACCGGACCGCTCGAGGATCCCGTGATCGAGCTCGCCACGCAGAGCGGCATGACGGAGGAGGAGATCTACGAGCTGCTCGCTCTGCGGATCAAGCGCGATCCCGCGGACGCGAGCGCCGAGAACCCCGGCGTGCTGAGCAACGCGCTGCAGCGCTCCTACCTCGCCGCGCTCGGCAACCGGTTCGGTCGCGAGCTGTCCCGCCAGTTCGGCCTCGACACGTTCGACGTGGAGACGGTGGAGACCGGCAGCTCGAGCTTCACCGGCTCGGTGAGTGTGGGGAAGACGTTCGGTCGCGATTTCTACGTCCGCTACAAGCAGAACGTGATCCGCGAGGGCGAGGACGCGAGCGATCCCACCCTGCTCGAATCGCCGGAGCAATCGCTGGTTCTGGAATACTACCTCAACCGGATCTTCACGCTGCAGGGCGAGACCGGAGCCATCCAGGGCGATCAATATCTGAATGTGGATCTGCGGGCGGAGTTCGGATACTAAGTGGGAGTTGCGTCTCCGATTTTCTCGGGGATCTGGGTCGATCCGGTGGCACCTGGCTTCGTCGCTCCTCCTCGGCGTATCTGAAGATACGC
>JAGQIB010000584.1 GCA_020431545.1 Gemmatimonadota bacterium | reverse complement strand
GATGGGCTCCTGCCCGGACGACGTCCCGTGGCAGCGCGTCGTGAACTCGCGCGGCGAGATCAGTCAGCGCTCGGCGGGAGACGGTGCGGCGCGCCAGCGTCGCAAGCTGCGCGGTGAGGGAGTCACGATCGACCGGCGCGGGCGGATCGACCTCGAGGAGTTCGGCTGGCTCGGGGAGTAAGGAGCCGGTCGCGGTCGTCGCGCTAGCGGTCTGCGGGCAGGGGCTCACGGCCGCGCATTGCGGCCGCGTCGGCCGAGTCACCTGCGGCCTCGAGCGCGATCGCCAGGTTGTACCGGACCACGGCGGATTCCGGCGCCAGCGCGAGCGCCTCCCGCAGGTCCCGCACGGCGCCCTCCGCGTCGCCGATCGCGAGCCGGGCCGCGCCGAGGTCGTTCCGGAACTGGGCGTTGCGCGGCTCGAGTCGCGCCGCCTCCTCGTACCGCGGGATCGCGAGATCCGGTCGCCCGCTTCGCTCGTGCACCTTGCCCAGGTCGTAGTGCGCGATCGCCGACGCCGGGTTCCGGGCGAGCGCGTCGCCGTAGTGTCGGCGCGCGGCCGCGAAGTCCCCGCGATCGAACGCGACGTTGCCGAGATTCACGTGCGGTTCGGCGGACTCGGGGGCGAGCTCGCCCGCCCGCCGGAACGCCCGGACTGCTTCGTCCGGTCTCCCCAGCGCCCGCTCCACGTTGCCGAGGTTGTTGTACGCGAGCGGATCGTCCGGAGCGATCTCCCGCGCCCGCTCGTACGCGATGCGCGCGGCGTCGAGCTGGCCGGCGGTCTGCAGGGCGAGGCCGCGCTGGAACTGTGGACGGGCCTTGTCCGGGGACTTGCGCGCGGCATCGGACCAGAGCGCGAGTTCGCTGTCCCACACCTGGAGCCGCGCGTGGGTGGTGGCGGCGAGCGCCACGATCGTCATCGACGCGAGCGCCATGCGAAGCGTTCGGGGCCGCGGCAGCGACGCAACGAGCGACGCCAGACCGAGCAGACCCCAGGCGAGCGGAAGGTACGCGCGGTGCTCGAACGCGAGGTCGCGACTCGGCACGAGGCTCGAGCTCGGGAGCAGGGTCAGCGCGGCGAGCGCTCCGCCGAGCGCGAGGACCGGAAGTCGTCGGCGCAGTCGCACGAGCAGGATCAGGATCGACACGAGAACCACGGCCGGAAGGAGGAACGCGGGGTCGGCGGCCGTGGTCACGCGCGTGATGTCGTGGTCCAGGTTCAGGCCGGCCGGCCAGAGGGCGAGACGCGCGTAGAGCAGCCAGACCTTCGGCTGGGTCAGCAGGTAGGTCGCGCGGGCGGCGCTCGCCGTCGCCGTCGCCACGGACTCGACCTCGAGCTGTCCGAGCGGCTGGGCGGCGCGCGGGGCGAGCTGGATCATGCGTCCGGCGCACAGGAGCAGGATCGGCACGAGTGCCACGCCGAGACGTCGGAGGTTCGCGCGCGGCGGCAGCAGCCATTCGCGCAGCAGGATCGCGACCGGCAGCAGCACCACGACGTGTTTCGTGGCGACTCCGAGACCGCCGGCCGCCCAGAGGACGAAGAGCCACGCCGCTCGGGATCCGGAGGACGCTCCGCGAGCGCGCTCCCATCCGAGCATCGCGAGCAGGAAGAAAAGCGCGGCCAGAGACGTCGATCGCTGGGTGACGTACGCGACCGCCTGCGTCGCCAGCGGGTGCGCCGCGAAGACCGCGGCGCAGAACGCCGCGAGGGCGGTCCGCGGGCGTCCGCCGGCGGGGGAGAGCCAGCGTCGGGCGAGCGCGAACAGGAGCAACGCGTTGATCGCGTGGATCAAGGTATTCAGCGCGTGATAGGCGCGCGGGGCGTCGCCGACCAACCGGTACTGGATCGCCCAGGTCCAAAGAGAGACCGGTCCCCGGTAGCTGGAGGCCGGGACTTCGGGAGCGAGACTCGTCACCCCGGGCCACAGGAGCTCCGCGAGGTCGTCGAAGTGCCAGGGATCGTCCCAGGTGGGCGCGTAGAGCGCGAACGTGCCGATCAGGAGCACGGCGCAAAGGAGCAGCACGGTCCGGCGTTGTCGGTCCGTCTCGGTGCGCCTCATCCGTCGGTGGGCGGCGCGGAGATCTCCTCGAACAGCTCCGCGAGCGCAGGGTCGCTTCGCAGGTCGTCCTCCGGAGTCTGTCGCGCCACGGCGTCCCGGAGACGATCCCTCGCCTCCGCGCGACGGCCATCCGCGAGGAGTGCGTGGAGGAGGGAGCGGAGGATCCACGCGGTGCGCGGCGTGGCGCCCTCCGCGGCGATTCGTGCGTCGTAGCATCGAGACAACGCACCGGCGGCCTCCCTCCATCGTTCCTGTTTCGAGTAGAGGCCCCCGAGCTCGAACAGGGAGTACGAGACCTGCGTGTGGTCGGGGCCGATCGTTCGAGTCTGGCGCTCGACGGCGTCTTCCAGGAGTGCGGTCGCCTCCGCGTACTTCTCGAGAACCCCGAGCGTGGATGCGAGATAGCACTGCGTCTGCAACGTGTTCGGCGCGTCCGGACCGAGGACGTCCCGTTCGCGGGCGAGCGTCTCCCGGAGGAGCGTCGCCCCTTCCGACGCGCGCCCCGCCTTCTCGAGGCAGAACGAGAGGTTCAACGCGGAAGTGTGCGAGGCGAGGGAACGGTCGCCCGTCGTGCGGAGCGATCGCTCCAGGAGGTCCCGGAATCCGGGCACGAGGCGGGGATCGTCGAAGCCGACCACCTGCCCGAGCGAGTTCAGGTAGCCGCTCTGCGCTTGCAGCGTGAGCGCATCGTCCGGTCCGCGCACGCGCTGGATTCGATCGCGTGCTTCCTCCCACAGGGCGAGCGATTCCTCTCCGTCTCCGAGAACTCGTTTCACGTGGGCGCGAGTCGTCAACGCCTTCAGCGTCTCTCCGTGATCGGGACCGACCCGCTCGACCAGCGCTTCGTAGTTCCGGGTGGCGATCGAATCGGCCTCCGGCAGGCGACCGACGGCGAGGTAGAGCACGGCGAGCGACTCCTGCGCCTCGAGGCGGAGGGAGGGCGCGACGTCTTCCCTCCCCGCGACATCGAGCAGGGCAGCCTCGGCCTCGTCCGCGTGACCGAGGCCTTGACGCGCTTCGGCGAGCCGGATCGCGAGTCGAGCGTGAGAGTCCGCCTGCTCCGGCCCGTCGGGCAGCATCCCGATCGCGGCCCGCAGCAGAGTCTCGGCCTCCTCCGGCCGTCCCTGATTGAGACGGACGGACGCGAGAGCGGCGCGCGCGTCGACTCCGGTCTCGATCGGGACGCCGGGGCGGCCGGCGTCGTCGATCGCGGACGTGAGCAGCGAGTCCGCGTCGTCGAGTCGGGAGAGAGCGGCGTGGACTCGCCCCATGGACGTGAGGAGCGCAGCGCGCGTCGCGGGGTCGTCCGGCAGGTCCGCGATGCGTTCGCGACCTCGCGCGAGAAGGTCGACGGCGGTCACGTGCTCGCCGGGTTCCGCGTCCGGATCGGCCGCCTCGAACAGTTCCACGAGGAAGTCGCGGGTCGTCCGAGCGACGGTGGCTTCCCGCTCCGCCGCCGCCCGCTCGCGCTCGAGTCGACTCGAATGGAACGCCGACA
>JAGQIB010000583.1 GCA_020431545.1 Gemmatimonadota bacterium | reverse complement strand
AGCGCGTCCTGGAACCACAACGCGTCGAGAAGCGACTGGCGGGCGAGCGCGATCGTTCCCATGAGGGAACCGGGGTAGCTCCGCTCGTCCCAGCGCCCGCGCTCGAACGCGAAGCCCTGCGCCGCGGCCGGGATCAGAACGTCGGCCGCGGGATCCTCGCCGACGTTCACGATCGCCGTCTGGCCCCGGAAGATCCCGCGCGACGCCACGGCCTGAACCGTGGTGTAGCCCGCCCCGCGCAGCTCCTTCGCGAGATCTTCATCGAACGGCAGGGCGTCCACGATGCGACGTTCGGGACGAACTCTCGGATTCGCGTCCGCGACCGCGCCCGCCTCGTCGCCGGGCTCGATCTCGAGCCAGGGCTCGATCAGGCCGGCGTAGACCGTGCGACCGGTCAGATCGTGAACCACCGCCCCGGCCGGGATCCGCGCCCCGGTGCCCACGGATTCGATGCGGCCGTCGCGGATCACCACGGTCCCGGTCACGGGCGGGGTGCCGGGGCCGGCCACGATCCGGACGTTCGTGAGCGCAAGGACTTCGGACGGCACGCCGCCGAGGTCCGCGTGAGCGAGAGGGACGAGAACGGCGAGCCCGAGGACGAACGTCGCGGGCGCAAGACGGCGACGGAATCCAGCCAACGGAACCTCCGGGAGCGGAATCGAAGGGCGGAGGAATGGAGACGGAGGATAGCGGATCCGCGGCGGGTGCGGGAGCCCGGAACGTGGAGGCCCGGACGGCGGCGGCGATCGCGGGGAGGCGCGACGATCGGTCGGCGGGCGCAGGTGACAAATCGACCGGGATGACGTGTCTCATGGAGCGAGCCCGACGCTCCGTGGAAGGCGGGCTCGGTCCGGTCGCCTCCGAAGTCGCGGCAGCGGCCGGCCGTCGGTCCGACCTGCGGGAGGGGTCCGTCGGCCCGGGGGGGCTCGATTCGGATGTCCGGTTCGGGTACTATGCTCGACCGGCACCCGGCCGCCGAGCGGGCATCAGGGCCCGTATCCCCCCCGGCGGCAAGGTGAGCGGTCGCGTCCGTACCGGGGAGTCCGGGCGTGAGTTTTCCGTGAAACCGCACCGAGGTGGGGGTGCGGAAAGCGGATCATCCGGCCATAGTAGAAGAAGCGGAAGTCTGCTGAGACACCCGGCAAGCGCCGAACCAGAGAAGACGTCCGGCCGAGGCCGGGCGAAGGACACCCAGTGATCAGGATGCGGGGGCCCAAATTGAAGAAGATGCTCATCCTGGCGGGCGCGGTGCTCGCCCTCGCGGCCGGAACTGCCCCGGCTGCCCAGCAGAACGTGATCCATCTCTCCGGCAACGCCTGGGAGACCGGCGGATTCCCGGCGTCGTTCGCGGGCGACGAACTCCAGATGGTCGGCGTGATCAACCAGATCGTGGCGCCGCTCTTCTGGAGCCCGACCATCTACTCCTACACCTACTACTTCCGGGACCTGATCTCGCTCGGCGAGACGGTGTACGGCACGACGCGGGTGGTCACGTACGACGGCGGGAAGTTCTCTCTGCACGTCGACTGGCTGCCGTCGAACGCGGACTACGGCGTGAACCCGCCGAACGCGACGTCGCCGTCGACGTTCACCGACGGCCACTCGGTCTACCTCGAAGCCGACGTCAGCAACTTCATTCTGACGTACCGGCAGGACGTCTCCTCCGGTTCGTTCGTGGGCGAGCTCTCGTTCACGGGCGGCAACGCCTACCCGCAGCTGCAGAGCCCGGACGGCTGGGCCGTGGCGGCGCACATCGCCGGTGTCTCGCCGGTGGGCTACGACCTCGAGGTGAACGGCATCATCTACGTCGACGGCCCGCTGGCGGTCGACTCGGACACGTGGGGCGGCGTGAAGGCGCTCTATCGCTAGCCTCCCCGGACGAAGGCCGGCCTCGCCGGCCGGATCTCGAACGCCCGTCGGAATCCCGGCGGGCGTTCTTCGTTCCGACTCGCGTCGGAATCCCCCCGGCGTTCTTCGTTCCGCCCGGATCGGATGTCCTCCTCGCGGCCGCGACGTCGCCATGCCCCATGTCGCCCGCATTCCGAACCCGAGGAGGACGAAGTGAAGAACCGTAGCTGGATCCCGAGCCTGGCCCTGGCGCTGGGCCTGTTCCCGATGGTGGCGATGGCCGCGCCGGGGGACCACCTCTGGAGCCGCGGCCTCGGCGTCAACGGCCGATCGGCGACCGTCGACGCCGCCGGCAACGTGTACGTCGCCGGTACGTTCAGCGGCACCGTGGACTTCGGTGGCGGCGGCGTCACCGCGACCGGGAGCGACTTCTTCTGCTCGAAGTACGACCCGGACGGCAATCATCTCTGGACCCGGATCGCGGACCCGGACGCCTTCCTCGCCGTCACCGCGATCTCCGCCCAACCGTCGGGCGGCGTGTACGTCGCCGGCAACATCCCCAAGGGCGGCACGGTCGACTTCGGAGGCGGTCCTCTCGGCGCGCAGGGCGTGTTCGGCACGGCGTGGATCGTGCAGTACGACACCAGCGGCAATCACGTCTTCAGCGACGAGTACGGCTCCGGAGCGATCAACGACCTGGATGCTTCGAACTCCGAGGTCGCGATCGCGGCGCAGAACTCGACGACGCTGGACTTCGGCGGCGGTCCGCTCGGGACGTCGGGAGACCGGCAGGCGATCGTCGCGAAGCTGGCGAGCGGTGGTGCGCACGTCTGGAGCAGCGCCTTCGGCGACGCGTCGAGCCAGAGCGGCCAGGACGTCGGCCTGATGTCCAGCGGCGAGGTCGTGCTCCTCGCGGCCGTGCGCGGCACGATCGACTTCGGTGCGGGCTCGCACACCGCCGACGCGAACGACGACATCGCGATCGCGAAGTTCGACGGGAGCGGCGGCGCCCAGTGGAGCGATCTGTACCAGGGCCAGTTCTCGCAGTTCGGCAGCCTGATCTACTCGGCGCTCGACGTCTCCGACGTCGGCGCGATCGCGATCACCGGCGAGTTCGCGAACACCGTGGACTTCGGCGGCGGCACGCTCACCGCGACGATCACCGACGCCTTCGTCGCCCGCTTCGGCGCCGACGGATCACACCAGTGGTCGGGCAGCTACGGGAGCACGGCCGCGGACGCGGGCACGGCGATCTGGATCGGACCGAACGGGAACCTGTTCCTGGCCGGCACCTACCGCGACACGATCTCGTTCGGCGGCCCCTCCCTCGCCCTGATCGGCGGCTCGGACATGTACGTGGCGGAGATCTCGGCGAACGGCGCCCATCTCTGGAGCAAGGGCCTCGGGAGCACCGGTTTCGAGTACAGCCCCTCGGTGGAGGCGGACGCGCAGGGGAACGCGGCGATCAGCGTGCAGGGATCGGGCGTCGACCTCGGCGGC
>JAGQIB010000582.1 GCA_020431545.1 Gemmatimonadota bacterium | reverse complement strand
CGTCGCCCCGGCCTGCCCCGCGGCGCCCGGCCGCCGGCACCCCGGGGCGCGCCCCGCTCGCCGTTCGCCGAATCTCGCGTCAAAGTGGGAACCTCCCGGCCGGTCGTGACATCCAAAGAGGTGCAGTGCCCCGGTACCCCCCTGGTACCCCAGGACGACCGCGGAGGTGTGACATGGCCAAGGACGCGCGAGTTCGACTCTTTACGGTCGAGGAAGCGAACCATGCCATCAAGGAACTGCGCCGTACTCTCCCCGCCATGCGTCGAGCGGTCGCGGATCTGCAGGGTCTCGAGGATCGACTGTCGATTCTCGATCTGATCTGCGATCGCAGCGTGGCGTCCGAGAACCCGGATCTCCGCGAGTACCTCTCCACGAAGACGCGCTATCACCGCCGCGTCTCGGACTTCGAGCGGCTCTGGAAGACCGTGGAGGACTCCGGCTACCTCTTGCGCGACCTGGAACGCGGCATCGTGCATTTCCCGTCGCTGCGCGGCGAGGAGATGGTGGTTCTCTGCTGGTGCGAGGGAGAGTCCGAGGTCGCGCACTGGCACGCCGCCGACGGTCGGCACGAGGACGCCGAGCGCGAAGAGATCTGACCCCGCAGGATCCGGTGGACACGTCGCGGGCGACGCCTTCATTCTCGGAGGCGTCGCCGCCCCGAGCATTCGGCCGGGCGACGCCGGAGGATTCGCGATGCTGCTCCTGCGACGACGGACGTTCTTCTCGCGCGAGTACGACGTGGTGATCGGCGGGGCGAGCGCGGGCGAGCTCGTCCGCGCGCGCTTCAAGGCGGAAGCGGAGCTCTCCCTGGAATCCCGACGTTTCCGGATGCGTCGACACGGGACGTTCAAGGGCACGTACACGCTGCACGAAGGAGACGAGCTCGTGCTCGAGGTGCGTCGGACCCGGGTCGTTCCCGCGCGCCTCGAGTTCCGGTTCGAGGATCGGAACTACGAGGTGAACCACCGGGGCTGGTTCAGCCACACGCTGAAGCTCGAGGCCGACGGCGTGTCTCTCGGCAGCGCCCGGGCGGAGATCGGCTGGAAGGGCGGAGCGATCGTGGAGCTGCCCGACCATCTGCCCCATCCCGTGCAGGCGTTCCTCGGCTGGATCGCGCTGTGTCGTCGCGACGAGAGGAAACGCCACTAGCGTGGGGAGCGCTCCGCGCCGGGTGTCGACGCGGGACCGATCCTCTTGACCCGCCGTCCGGAACCGGCGACCCTTCGACCATGTCGACCGGCGAGATCACGCGCCCGCGCGCCTTCTTCGAGATCGTCGACGGTTCGCTCCGGCACTATCGGCAGCGCTTCCGGGCCCTGGTGGTGCTGTTCGTGCCGATGGCGATCGCCCAGCTCGTGGTGGGGTTCGTCGGCGGCCTGATGCAGATCGAAGGCATGAAGTCGGCGGAAGACATCGACGTCGGGGCGTCGATGGGCTACGTCGGCGTCGCCGGCCTCAGCTGGGTCCTGTTCTCGATCCTCTACTTCATCGCCTACGGCGGCTCGATCCGCCTCGTCGCCGAGGATCTGCTCGGCCGGACGATGAGCGCCTCCGACGCGTGGCGCTTCGGTGTCCGTCGATTCTGGCCGATGGTGGCGATCATGGTCGTGGTCACCCTGGCGCTCGCGCTCGTGATCGCGCCGCTCCTGGGGCTCGGCATCCTCGGCGGTCCGATCGGTATCGCGCTCGCGGTTCCCCTCATGATCGGTCTCGTGGTCTTTCTCTCTCTGCGACTCATGCTGGCCTACCAGGTTCTCCTCGTGGAGGACCTGGACGCCGGCACCGCGGTCAACCGCAGCTGGGATCTCATGCGAGGCAACCTGCTCCGCGGCATCGCGCTCGGCGTCTTTCTCGCGCTGCTCGTCTCCGTGGTGACGGCACCCGCGTCCATCCTCGGCATGGGCTGGGTGTTCTTCATCGACGAGAACGGCGAGATCCAGAACCACACCGCGTTCTGGAGCCTGATGGGACTCAGTCAGGTCCTGGGCGCCGCGCTGCAGCTCGTGACCGCGCCGCTCACCAGCATGCTCTGGACCCACTTCTACTGGGACATCCGCGTGCGCCGCGAGGCGTTCGACCTTCGCTCGCGTCTCGAACGCGTCGGCGGTCCGCCGGATCCGCCGTCCCCGTCGACGTCGTCGGCGTCGACGTGAGCGAGGTCGCGCCGCCGGAGGCCCTGGATCCCGAGCTGCCGTCCCGCCTCCTCCGAGACGTGATGGCGCGACCGGAGTTCCGCGCGCCGACCGACGCGCCGCCCGCCTGGCTGTCGTGGCTCGATCGCGTGCGCGAGGCGTGGGCGGGCGTGCCTTCCTGGGTCGACGTCCTCCTCATGACCCTGACGGTCGCGGCCGGTGTGGCGCTCGTGATCTGGTTGCTCGTGGATCACGGCGGCCGGGGACGTCGGGTAGTCGTGGTCGCCACCGGGGACGAGGGGG
>JAGQIB010000581.1 GCA_020431545.1 Gemmatimonadota bacterium | reverse complement strand
GTCCTGATCGGCTCGCGATCAGGCGACGTTCTCGCGAATCGCCAGCGAGTTGTCCAGGTTGCTCGTGTCCTCGAGTTCCGCCTCGAGCTCCAGCACGAGACGCTTGAGCAGGTGAATCTGCTCGAGCTTCGACAGGCGGCCCTCGGTGTTCGTCTCGGGATTCTCTCCGAGGAGGGTGCCGACGGTGGTGCCCAGGGCCTCGGCAATCCGGTGGGTGACGCGGACGCTGGGGACGCGGATCATCGACTCGATCTGACTGATGTAGGCCGGGGCAACGCCGACGGATTCGGCGAGACGCGTCTGCGTGATGCCCTGCATCTGACGGAGGATCTTGATGTTCTTGCCGATCGGGTGCATGTCACGACTCCTTCGAATATCCGAGATGCTGAAGCCAGTTGACCTTGGCGGGAGGATAAGCACTCCGATAGGGTTTATCAACCCGGGTCAAGGAGTGACTTGAGCTAAATCCGCCAAGTCGAGGAGTATCAATGAGTTGTGCTGTCGACAGGATGGGGAGTCCAGATTAACCCCGCGGCGCCCTCCCGGCCGTTTCGGGCCGCCATTCGCGGACGGACTCGCCGTCCGCCACCAGGATCCGACTGGCGAGATTCGTGAAGAGGCCGTTGTCCACGACCCCGTCGATCTCGTTGACGAGTCGCTCGAGGCTCTCGGGCTCGTCGATGCCCCGCTCGAAATGGGCGTCCACGATCCACTGCTCGTTGTCCGTGACGTACGGACCGCTTCCCTCGCGTCGCAGGACCGGCACGGCGCCCAGCCGGGCGAGGTCATGGACCACGTCGTCGATCGCGCTGGGCGCGATCTCCACCGGCACCGGGCAGCCGACCCCGAGCCGGGAGACCTCCTTGCTGGCGTCCGCGATCACCACGAACTCCCGCGCGGCCCGCGCGACCCGCTTCTCGCGGACGAGCGCGCCGCCGAGGCCCTTGATGAGCTGCCCCTGAGGATCGATCTGGTCGGCGCCGTCGATCGCGAGATCGAGCCGAGGGTGTTCGTCGAGCCATCCGAGCGGGATGCCGAGTCCGCGCGCCTGGTCGGCAGTGCGCTCGGAGGTGGGAATGCCCACGATCGAGAGTCCCTCCGCCACGCGCTGCCCGAGCCGCTCCACCAGCCAGTACGCCGTGCTGCCCGTGCCGAGTCCCACGATCATCCCGTCGCGCACGAGTTCCGCCGCGCGGTGCCCCACCGCCTTCTTGCCGAGATCCGCTGCTTGCATGTCAGCCTCCGAGGGTTCCGAGACCGAGGGCGCGCCGCGCGGACTCCACGTTCGCCCGCAGCGAGGGATCGTCGGGGTGACGCTCGAGTCCTTGCTCCCAGAGTGCGATCGCTCGCTCGATCTCCCCGTCCCGCGCCATGAGCGCGCCGAGATTGAGGTACGGCGGAAGATAGTCCGGATGGTCCCGGATGAGCGACGAATACTCGTGGGCGGACTCGGGAAAACGCTCGGCCTGCTCGAGAACGAAGGCGAGCGTGTAGCGCTCGCGCGGCCCCTCGTCGAGGCGTCGTGCGGCCTGGGCCGTTCGAACGGCCTCGGCGTGCAGGCCGCCGTGCGAGAGACCGAGGGCCACGTCGACGAGATCCTCCGGATTCTCGCCGGCGGCGGCCCGCGCCAGACGCAGCCGGTCGACGGCGGCGCCGGGGTCCCCTCCCTCGAAGTCCAGCTCGGCCCGGAGCGTCAACGCGCCGGCGTGTCGCGGCGTGACGTCCAGCACCCCGGCCACGAGCGACAGCGCGTGCTCGTCCCGCCGCGCCGCGAGGGCGCGCGCGAGGAGGACGCGGGCCTCCGGGTGTTCCGGCACGCGAGCGAGCACGGCGGACGCGTCGTCGATCCAGACCTCCGTGTCTCCGGTGCGTCGCGCGAGCTCCGCCGCCCGCAGTCGAGCGGCGACGAGACGTGGTTCCCCGGCGCACGCGGCCCGGTACTCCTGGAGCGCAGTCTGCACGTCGTCGCGGCGATCCGCGGCCCGCGCGAGCTCGAGATGTCGGGTGACGGACGGCTCGAGCGATTCCGCGGCGACCCCGGGTACTCGTCGATCGCCCGGAACGTCGGCGAGCGCGTCGGCGAGCAGGTCGGCGCCGGCGAACGCCCCGCACAGCATCGACGCCGCATCCTCCGTCGACGTGACGCCGGCGCGAACCCGCGGAGACACGGTCGGGCCGCTCGCGATCAGCGCGACGTCCTCGAATCCGTCGGAGGAGGTCAGCACCACGAAGGCGTCGGGGGGCAGCTCGCGCGTGATCGCGTGCACGGCGTCGTCCACCGGACGCTGATCGACGTGGAACCACACGAAGCGCGGGCCGGCCGTGTGGTCCGCGAGCCACCTCGTGAAGTCGGTCGCGAGCGCGCCGGCCGCGCGGAAACCCGGCTCACGCCAAGGCTCCCCGACGCGACCCTGCTCCGCGAAGAACGTGCCGTGGTGCGCGAAGCCGCGCCCGAGGCCGTGCCGGCCGTCCGCGTCGGCGGAACCGGCGAAGGCTGCGGTGTCGACCCCGCGTTCGGCGAGAAGCGACGCCACGGTCGGGACGTTCTCTTCGAGCGAGAACTCGATGTTCGTGAGACCGTGATCCTCCGGCGCCCGGCCGGTGAGCACGGTGGCGAGGCCGATGCGAGCGACGTCGGTCGGGGCGTGGGCTTCGCGCGCGAGGACGCCGCGTCGCGCCAGGCGATCGATCGCCGGCGTGCGCGCCTCGGGATTCCCGGTGCATCCGATGTCGGCGGCGTCGAGCCCCTCCGCCGTCACCAGGACCAGCGTCTCCGCGACGGGATCTCCGCTCCGCGGCGCCTGGCCCTGACACCCCGCAAGGAGTGCCGGCAGGAGGAAGAGGGCTCGGCGGCGCAAGAGCAAGACGTTCATTCTGCCGCCCCGTTCCTCGGTGTAACCGTCATGGGTTTCGGCGGCGAGCTAGGGCGACTTCAGCCTTTTCTTGCGGAAAGCCGCAAACCCTCGCGGGGAGACGGAACGCCCCTTGAGCGGGTCGCGCCCGGCTGGTAGCCTGCTCCGTCCTTCCGTCCAGGAGTTCACCGATGAAGCTGTCCGAGGTTCTCACCCCCGAGCGGATCCGCATCCCCCTCGCGTCGTCGAGCAAGGAGGCCGTGCTCCGCGAGCTCGTGTCCCTGCTGCCCGGGCGGGATTCCACGGAGCGGGAGACCATCCTGGAGGCGGTGCTCGAGCGCGAGGGCCGCATGTCGACCGGAATCGGGCAGGGCGTCGCCATCCCGCACGGGAAGACCGGGGTGGTGAAGGGGATGGAGATGGCGTTCGGGATCGCGAGCGAGCCGATCGACTACGGCGCGCTGGACGGCGAGCCGGTGGACGTCTTCTTCCTCCTGCTCTCGCCGCCCGACCTCACGGCGCCGCACATCAAGATGCTCGCGGGTATCTCGCGCATGCTGTCCTCGGACACCTTCCGCGACGAGCTCGCGGCCGCGGTGGACGCGGAGGACGTTCTCGTTCTCTTCCGAAGGGAAGAGGCGCTCGCGGACGAGGACTGAGAGGTGCCGGGGACCTAGCCGCGACGCGCGTTCGTGGCCGGCTCCCGGGACCAGACGACCCGCCCGTCCAGGATCGTGACGTCCACGTCCTCACGCTCGCTCCGGCTCGGCAGATCTTCCATCAGCACGAGGTCGGCGATCTCGCCGGGTGCGAGGCGTCCCCGGCACGGCGCGCCCGGAGTCGCGTCGGCGGCCGCTTCCGTGTAAAGGCGGATGCCCGTCTCGTCGTCGATGCGTTCCGCCGCCGGTTCCCGCGTGGCGGCGAGCCGGATGCCGAGACGGGGCCCCGCCGGCATGCCGTCGGATCCGAAGCAGATGCGACCACCGCCCCGCAGGATGGAACCGAAGCGGTTCATCCCGTCCCGGCGTGCCGCACCCAGCGCGCTCTCGTAGAGGCCGCCGTCGTTCGCCCAGCGCAGGAAGTTCGGCTGCACGCTCGCGATGACACCGAGCTCCCGAACCCGCGCGAGGTGATCGTCGGCGGCAAGCTCGAAGTGCTCGATGCGGTGTCCGCGGCCGGTGAGATCTTCCCCGAGCGCTTCGTACGCGCCGATCACCTCCTCGATCGCGCGGTCACCGATGGCGTGGATCGCGAGCGAGCGGCCGCGGTCGTGCTCGGCGCGCACCATCGCGCGAAGTCGCTCCGGCTCGTAGACGAGCTGGCCGGTTCCTCCGGCGCGATCCGCGTACGGGGTGCGCAAGGCGGCCGTCCGTCCGCCGATCGCGCCGTCCGAGAAGATCTTGATCCCGCACGAACGGAAGCGATCGGTCCGCGGCAGCGCGGCGACGTGTCGCTCGTTCGCCGGGTGGCGGATCCACACCGTGACGCGGAGGGGGAGATGCGGGACGAGCTCGGGCCACAGCGGGACTTCGTTCGGATGCGGATAGTCCGTCGCCGTCGTGATCCCGAGCCGGTGGCACACGGCGCCGGCGCGCTCGAGCGCTTCGAGCGCCTCGATCCGATCCGGCGGCAGCAGATTGTCGAGGACGACGACGGGCCCTTCGTCCAGCCAGCCCGTATCCTCGTCGATGCCGGGGCCGTTCCAGCGTTCGCGGAGCAACGCGAGCCCCGCGCGATTCACCACCCCGACGTGTCCGCACACGCGGCGCGCGATGATCGGGCGCTCGCCGGAGATCGCGTCCAGGTCCGCGCGCGTGGGCCGCTCCGGTGTGCTCCAGCCGGTCTCGTCCCAGCCCTCGAGAATGATCGGCGCTTCGCCGACGTGCCGAGCCACGGCGGCCGCCACGGCGTCGCGGAAGTCGTCCCGGGTGGCGCAGTCATCGAGCCACGGACGGCCGAGTCCGCGCGCGAACTGCAGGAAATGGAAGTGCGCGTCCTGGAAGCCCGGGCAGAGGTACCGGCCCGCGGCGTCGAGCGGGGTGGCCTCGGGTGCGCGAGCCCGGAGCGTGGCGCTCGGCCCGAGCTCCCGGATGCGGCCGTCGCGGATCAGCAGGGCGTCGACCGCGGGATCGGCCGGCCGGGGGATGATCTTCGCGTTGACGATCAGGAGCGACATGCGGGCACGTTAACACGGGAGGGCCCCGGCCGCTCCCCGCGTCCGGCGCGGCCGCCACGGATTGCCGTGGGAGTGGCCGCGCGGCCGCGTTGACCGGTCCTGTCGTCGGTGAGAGAATCCGCGGCCGTGCCCGGGTGCGAAACGCGCGCCGGCGGCCCACGGGAGGCTCGATTGATCCGACTCGACGGCAACTCGCTCACCCTCGAACAGGTCGTGCGGATCGCGCGCGCCGGCGAGCGTTTCGAGATCCAAGAGAACTCGTGGACGCGCGTGGACGCGGCCCGTTCGTTCCTCGAACGACGCGTGCAATCCGGCGAACGGATCTACGGCGTGAACACCGGCATCGGCCAGCTCGCCCACGTGCCGGTGGAGCTCGCGCAGCTCGAGGAACTCCAGCGCAACATCGTCCGGAGCCACGCGGCAGGACTCGGTCCCGCCCTGGACGACGACGAGGTTCGCGCGGTGCTGCTCCTCAAGATCAACCTCTTCGCCAAGGGGCGATCCGGCGTCCGGGCCGAACTCGTCCGCCACCTCGTGACGATGCTCGAGGGCGACGTCCTGCCGATCATCCCGGCCAAGGGCTCGCTCGGGGCGAGCGGGGACCTGGCGCCGCTCGCGCACGTGGCGCTCGCCGCGATCGGCGAGGGCGACGCGCGCCACCGCGGCCGCACGATGCCGGCGGCCGACGCCCTGCGCGCCGCGGGTCTCGCGCCCTTCAAGCTTTCCTACAAGGAAGGCCTCGGTCTCATCAACGGGTGCCAGGTGATGGCCGGGCGCGGGACGTTGCTGCTGCACGACGCCCGGATCCTGCTGCGGACGGCGCAGGTCGTCGCGGCCGCGATCCTCGACGTGCTCGGGGCGTCGGACCGGCCGTTCGATCCGCGCGTGCACGAGGCGCGCCCCTACCCGGGGCAGCGCGCGGTGGCCGAGAACCTGCGTCGGCTGCTCGGGGGCGAGCGCCGCCGGACGCCGCGCGTGCAGGACGCCTACTCGCTGCGGTGCGTCCCGCAGATCCTCGGCGGCGTGGCCGACGCGTTCGACGATCTGGAACGTCGGCTCGCGATCGAGATCAACGCGGCGTCCGACAATCCGCTCGTGTTCGCGGATACCGAGGAGATCTTCGCGGCCGGCAACTTCCACGGGGAGAGCCTCGCGCTCGCGCTCGACGCGTTCAAGACCGCGGCGGGGGAGATCGCGTCGCTCGCGGAGCGACAGGTGAACCGGCTGCTGAACCCGGCGCTCTCCGATCTGCCCGCGTTCCTCGCGCCGGACACGGGCCGCAACTCGGGCCTCATGATCCTGCAGTACACCGCGGCTTCGCTCGTGTCCGAGAACAAGGTCCTCGCCCACCCCGCGAGTGCCGATTCGATTCCCGTGTCCGCCGACCAGGAGGATCACGTGAGCATGGGCGCCACGGCCGTCCACACCGCGGCCGAGGTCGTCCGCAACGTCGCCGACGTGGTGGGCATCGCGGCGATCGCGGCGGGCCAGGCGATGGACCTCGTGGCGGACGGACCGTTCACCCCGGCGTCGAGGGCGTTCCGGGCGAGGCTGCGCGAGACCGTTCCCTTCTGGGACGAGGACCGTTACGCTGCGGCGGACATGCGAGAGGCGTCCACGCTCGCGCGCTCCGGCGCGCTGCTGGAGGCGGCCCAGGGTGTGGCCGGGAAGTTGGCGTGAGGGGCGGCGCGACCGCCGGAAGGAGCGCGAAATGATCGGACGTCGGAGCGCGGGGGACGGGCGGCCGTTCTCTTGCCGCGTCGTCCTGGCGGGGAGCCGGGTCGGATGAGCGTTCGCCTCGACGAGCACCTCAAGAAGGAACGCATTCGCCTCGACTCCGCCGCGGCCACGCGGGAAGAAGTCCTGCTCGAACTGGGGACGCTGCTCGGCGGTCAGGACGTCGCCGCTCGCGAGGCCCTCGCCGACGATCTCGCCGCACGGGAGGCGATGGGAAGCACGGGGGTGGGCGGCGGGATCGCGTTCCCGCACGCGCGCGTGTCGTTCCTGCCGGGCATCCGCCTCGCGTTCGTGCGCACCCGCCACGCCGTGCCCTACGACGCGCTCGACGGGCGTCCGGTGGATCTGTTCCTCGCGGTGGCGGGTCCCGTGCAGGGGCGACGCGATTACCTCGTGGTCCTCGGCTCGCTCTCGTACCTGTTCCGCTCCGAGCTCACCCGGGACAAGTTCCGCTCGGCGGCCACTCCGGAAGAGGTGCTCGCGCTCCTGAAGGAGCTCTCGGGCACGGTCCCGAGCCCCGGCGCGTAGCTCCCGTCCACGTTGTCCCGATCGATCGTTCGGGGCGCGTCCTCGGATCCGTGGCGCATCTGGTCGAAGTCTGACGCATACCGTGCAGGAGACGGAATCCTTTGACCTCATTTGGCGTACGGGTTTAGCTTCCAGGCACTTGCCGTTCCGGCACTTGGAGCGATCTGGCCGCCCGAGAGACCCATGATCCCGATCGACGAACTACTGAATCCGATCCGCGAGGACGCCCCGGCCGGTGTGAACCTGCGCCTGGACGCCGGCGATACGACGTTCCGTGACCTCGAGGAGAAGCGACGCCAGGAAGAGGCGGCGTTCTCCGCGTCCGGGGAGGCCAAGTACGCGGACTGGAACGGCGTGGCCCGCCTCTGCCAGGAAGCGCTGGAGGCGAAATCCAAGGACCTCCAGCTCTGCGCCTACCTGGCCGAGGCGTGGTCCTACACCGACGGCTTCGCCGGTCTCCAGGCCGGCCTGTCCCTGACCCGGCAGACCCTGTTCAAGTACTGGTACCTCGTTCATCCGGGGCACGAGGAAGACGAGATCCTCCTGCCCGTCCGCGCGAAGTGGCTCTCCTGGATG
>JAGQIB010000580.1 GCA_020431545.1 Gemmatimonadota bacterium | reverse complement strand
GCGTGTTCGGCAGCTCGACCCATTCCACGGCGTCCACGTAGATCGCGAGATACCAGCGGTGCACCTCGCGCGGATCCACCCCGAGGAGCAGCGCGAAGAGACCCGTGACCATCAGCCGCTGGATGTGGTGCGCGTAGCCGGTGGCGAGCGTTTGCGCCAGCGCCTGGTGCAGGCAGTTCAGATCGGTCTCCGCGGTCCAGTAGAAGGCGGGGAGCGGCTCGTGCGCGTCGAGCGCGTTCCGGTCGACGTACTCCGGCATGAACGACCAGTACACGCCGCGTACGAACTCGCGCCAGCCGAGGATCTGACGGATGAATCCCTCGACCGCGGCGAGCGGCGCCCGGCCGGCGCGGTACTCGCGCTCCGCGCGCGACACGACGTCCCTCGGATCGAGCAGCTTCAGGTTCAGCGCGGCGGAGAGCCGCGAGTGGTACAGGACCGGCTCGTTCGTCCACATCGCGTCCTGCGTATCGCCGAAGCGGGGAAGACGATTTCGCAGGAAGTCCTCGAGCGCGCGCTCGGCGTCGGCGGACGTGACCGGCCAGTCGAACGCCTCGAGTGATCCGGGATGGGACCCGAACCGCCGGGCGACGAGATCCAGCACGTCGCGCGTGATCCCATCGGGCGGGAACGCGAGCGGGCGCGGAACCTCGCCCGGGCCCGAGCGAGGGAAGGCCTTGCGGTTCTCCGCGTCGTAGTTCCAGGCGCCGCCGACCGGCGCGCCGTCGTCGAGCAGGACTCCGTGCTCGCGACGCATCTCGCGATAGAAGTACTCGAGCCGCAGCTGCTTCCGTCCGCGTCGATGGCGCGCGAAGCGTTCGCGTGAGCAGTAGAAGTGGCGATCGTCGCGCACCTCCAGCGGCACGCCGGCCCGAAGCGTCGCCTCGCGGAGCACCACCTCCACCCGGTGCTCGCCCGGCTCGGTCAGGATCACGCGCTCCGGGCGGTGTTCCCGGAGTGTGGTCGCGAGCTCGGAGCCGAGATCCGCGTCCGGCGGCGCGTCCTCGAGAGACCGGTACAGCACCGAGAACCCGCGCGCGTCCAGGGAACGCGCGAAGTGACGCATCGCGGCGAGGAACAACGCGATCCGCGCCTGATGCGACCAGACGTGGGTCGACTCGGCCGGGACCTCCGCCATCCACACCCGATCGCGCGACGGGTCGAATCCGTCGAACGCCGCCGACCGGTCGTCCAGCTGATCGCCGAGGACGACTACGAGGTGGCGCACGGCTCGGTGTGTTCGCTCGACGTCGACGCCGGGCCGAACACCGACTCCACGGCCTGCCACCGGTACGAGAAGATCCGGTCGAGTTGCTTCTTCACCCACAACTCGTGCACGACCTCCCCGATCGGGCCGCCGGGGAGCTCGTAGTCGACGGCGTCGCGCATCTGCGTGCCGCCGGCGACTTCCAGGAACTCGTGGGTGTGATGCCAGAGTCGGTAGGGGCCGGAGAGCTGGACGTCCACGAACGTTCGAGGCGCCTCGAATCGCTCGATCCTCGTTCGCCAGCGAACCGGGAGTCCGTGGAGTCGGAGCTCGTAGTCGATCAGCGCGCCGGGCCGCATCTCGATTCGACCGGCCGTGAGGATGCGGAAGTTCAGGAACTCCGGGGTGAGGCGTTCCAGATTGCGGGCGTCCGAGAAGAAGGCGAAAACCTCTTCGCGGGGGCGGGGGATGAACTGCACCCGTTCCAGTCGATGTCGGGCCATGAGCGCCTCCGTGGGTTGGCCCTCCCAAGATCGTCGCAACCCCGGCTCGTGTCCAGATGTGTCATGTAAAAAACCTGGACAAGACCTGGACAAGCGAATCCGAGTTGGATATTCGTACGGGCATGGCGATGGAAGAACCATCGCGGCTTCGAGACGAGTTCTGGGAGGAATCCATGTCCACGAAGAGCGCTCTGCGAGTCCTGCTGGTTTCACTCGCCGCCCTGGGGCTGGCGGGCTGTGGCGACGACGACCCGACGGGTCCTGCGGCGGGGTCCTCCGCCGTTCGCGTGGGGCACCTGTCCCCGGACGCCCCGGCGGTCGACGTCTGGGTGGACGGCAGCGTGGCCCTCAGCGGCCTCACGTTCCGGGAGTTCAGCGACTACGTGGATCTCTCGGCTGGGAGCCACCGGGTGCAGGTCACGCCGACCGGCGCCAGCACGCCGATCGTGATCGACGCGACGCTGACTCTCGAGGACGGAAAGAGCTACACCGTCGCCGCGACCGGGCTCCTGGCGTCGATCGCCGCTACCGTGCTCGAGGACGAGCGGAGCGGCAGCGGGGATGCGTCCGTCCGCTTCGTGCACGGATCGCCGGACGCTCCGGCCGTCGACGTCACGCTCACGGACGGCACCGTGCTGTTCGGAGCGGTTCCGTTCGGAGACTCGGAGACGATCTCGGTCCCGGCCGGCGCCTACGATCTCCAGGTGCGCGCCGCCGGGACGTCGACCGTGGTGCTGTCGTTCGCCGACGTCGCGCTCGCGGGCGCCACGAACTACACCGTGTGGGCGGTCGGCCAGCTCGGCGACGGGTCGCTGGACGCCCTCGTGACGCTGGAGTCGGAGGGTACCGGCAGCGCGGCGATCGACCTGCCGGCGGCCGAGGCGGAGGTCCGTTTTGCGCACCTCTCGCCGGACGCGCCGAACGTCGACATCGTGGTGGACGGCGACGGCGTCGCATCCGACGTCCCGTACCTGGCCGTGAGCGACTACCTGAATCTCCCGGCGCGCACCTCTTCGGTGCAGATCTTCGCGACCGGCGACACCATGAATCCGGTCATCGACGCGACCGTCACCCTGCTGCCGGACGGGGCCTACACGATCGCGGCGACGGGACTCGTGGCCGATCTGCAGCCGCTCGTGCTCGAGGACTCGCGCACCGGTCCGAACGGAAGCCAGACCTGGGTGCGCTTCGTGCACACGTCGCCCGACGCGCCGGCCGTCGACGTCCAGGTCGCGGCGGGGCCGACCCTGTTCAGCGACGTCGAGTTCCGCCAGGCCGACGGCTATCTCACGGTGGACAGCGGCACGTACGATCTCGAGGTGCGTCTTTCGAGCAACGACGCGCTCGCGCTCGAGGTGCCGAACGTCGCGCTCGTGGCGGGCGAGAACCTGACCGTCTTCGCGGTGGGGCTCGCCGGCAACTCGACGCTCGCGGCACTGGCCGCCGTCGACGCTCCCTGACCTCGAGGACACCACCGGTCGCGCGGGGCGTCGTTGCGTCGACGCCCCGCGGACCGTTCTCGACCGCATCGCCCGCCCCGTGGGAAGCGGAGCGCCGTCCCTACTGGCCCACGACGACCGTGCCGTTGATCGCGCGCAGCGTGCAGGCCCGGTCCAGCACCGCGGTCTCGCCGTACGATCCGGCCTGGATCTCCACGACGTCGCCCGGCATCGTCGCGTACTGGCCCTCGAAGACGGTGTCGTACGGGTGCGCCGTCGTGCCGTCCTCCCACGTCGCCGTGTTCGCGAGATCCACGCGGATCGCCTTCTGCGCCGGCGGACGATCCTGCTCGCGACCGAACCAGCACGACCACGGTTCCGTCTGGGAGCCGGGCTCCGTGGTGCGGCGGACCCAGCCGGTCGCGACCCACGTGTTGCCGTAGGGGTTCGCGCGGCGGCACGTGAAGTAGTCGCCGAAGCGGTTCATGTCCGGACCGAGATCCCCGTTCGTGAGCGTGAATCCCTGGTACGGGCCGAGGTGCGACCCGCCGAACGCGTCCACCACCACGGCCGCCACGCCCGGGAACGCGCCGCCTCCGCCGAACGCGATCACGCCGCCGAGATCCCCGCGATCGTTCGGATGAACGGCGGGGTACGCCCAGGCGAACGTCGAGTTCCAGATCTGTCCCTGTCCGATGAGCTGGCGATCGCTCTGACGGAATGCCGCGATCCTCACGTGGGGGAAGGGGAA
>JAGQIB010000025.1 GCA_020431545.1 Gemmatimonadota bacterium | reverse complement strand
CTCCTCGCTCGTGGACGAGTCGAACACGCGGTACGTCGCGCTGCACGGCGGGACGGATGCCGGTGAACCCACGGCGCGCGGCGACGACGCGGCCACGGACCGAGGCCTCGAGGAGGCGTGGCTCGTGGCCGGCCGCGCGCTCGGCCTCCCGGGCATCGCCACGCGACCCCGCGGACGCGTGAAGCCGCTGCTCGCGAGCCCGATCCTGCGCCGGCTCGGACTCTCGGGGGTGTACTGCCCGTTCACGGCGGAGGCCACGGTGAACGCCGAGGTACCGGCCGTTTCGTATCCGCAGGTCGTCGCGCACGAGAAGTCGCACCAGCGCGGCATCCATCCCGAGGACGAGGCGAACTTCCTCGGCTGGTTCGTGGCGGAGTGCTCGCGGGATCCGCTCGCGCGCTACTCCGCGAGCGTGTTCGCGCAGAGGCAGCTGCTGTTCGCGCTGCTGCGCGCCGACCCGGATCGCGCCCGCGACCTGATCGCGCGTCGGCATCCGGGCGTGCAGCGGGACGTCGACGCGCTGCGGGCGTACTGGACGGCCGCCGAGGGCCCGGCCGCGGACGCCGCCCGACGCATGAACGACGCCTACCTGCGCACGAACCGGGTGGAAGGCGGGATCGAGAGCTACGGCCGAAGCGTCCAGCTGATGTTGCGGTGGGCGGCGTCCCACGAAGGGTCGCTGCGCATCCCGGGCGCGGGCGCCGGGGCGACTTCCCGGAGCGACTAGCTCGCGGCCGCCCGGTCGAGAACCTCCCGGACCTTGCGCGAGAGCGTCGAGAGCGTGAACGGCTTCTGCAGGAAGTCCGCGCGCGACACCGAGACACCGTGCTTCACGATCGCGTCGTCGTTGTAGCCGGACATGTAGAGCACCTTCACGGCGGGCCGGGCGCGCATGATCTTCTCGGCGAGCTCGCCGCCGCTCATTCCCGGCATGATGACGTCCGTCAGGAGGAGCTCGAAGCTCGTCCCCTCCTCTTCGAAGACCCGGAGAGCATCCTCGCCGTTCGTCGCGGCGGTCACGTCGTAGCCGCCGAGCTCGAGCGCCTCGATCGCCATCTCCCGCAGGTCGTCCTCGTCCTCCACCAGGAGGATCCGCTCGATCCCGGTCTCGTCCGCCGGCACCGACTCCGGCGTCGGCGGGGCGGCCGGCGGCAGCGAGGCAGCGGACTCGCGGGGAAGCCGCACGAGGAACGTCGTGCCCTTCCCCACCCGGCTCTCGACGTCGATGGATCCGCCCGCCTCCCGAACGATGCCGTACACGGTGCTGAGGCCCAGCCCGGTGCCTTCTCCGGGCGGCTTCGTCGTGAAGAAGGGCTCGAACACGTGGACCGCCGTCGCTTCGTCCATGCCGCATCCCGTGTCGGTGACCCGCACCTCCACGCACGGGTTTCCGTCGCAGTCCGCCGTGTCGATCGAGACGAGGAGATCGCCGCCGTCCGGCATCGCGTCGCGCGCGTTCACGCAGAGGTTCATGAGGATCTGCTCCAGGTGCCCGCGATCCATCCGGACGAACCCCGGCTCGGCCGACACGCGCGTCACGAACCGGATGGACTCGCCGATCAGGTTCGCGAGCAGACTCTGCATGTCGTTCGCGACGAGTCGCGCGTCGAGAAGCTCGGTACGCACGACGTCCTTGCGACTGAAGGCCAGCAGCTGGCGCGTGAGCAGGGAGCCGCGGACGGCGGCCTTCTGGATCGTCTCCAGCGAAAGACACGTGTCGTCGTCGCCGAGGCGGCGACAAAGCAGCTCGGACTGACCGAGGATGACGGTGAGCAGGTTGTTGAAGTCGTGGGCCACGCCGCCGGCCAGACGGCCGATCGCCTCCATCTTCTGCGAGTGGCGCAGCTCGCGTTCGAGCAGCTTGCGTTCGGTGACGTCGCGGATCTCCACGAGCAGTACGTGCCGATCGTTCTGCTCGAAGCGTACGGCGGAGACCTGCGCGTACACGCGTGCCCCGTCGGCCCGGACGAGCTCCGTCTCCGACATGAGCGGGTGCTCGGAGCCGAGTGCCCGCTCGTACTCGACTCTCGACTCGGGCCAGACCCCGGGAACGTGCAGCTCTTCCAGACTCATGGTCAGAAGGTCGAGACGCGAACGCCCGGTGAGTCGCAGGGCCACGTCGTTCGCGAGGAGAATCTGTCCGTCTTCGGGCGAGACGATCATCATCGCATCCGGACTGCGCTCGAACAGCGCGCGGTAGCGCGCCTCGGACTGCCGCACGACCTGCAGATCCGAGAGGTCCTGGATCATCGCGAGCGCCTCCGCGACATTGCCGTCCGCGCCCTGGATCGGAATGACGGTCACGTAGAGATCGCGGACCTGACCGTCGCCCCCCGGCTGCTTCGCCTCGCGGTGCACGACCTTGCCCCCGTCGAACGCCGCGCGAAACGGGCAGCTGTCCGTGCCCGCACCCACCGACTCGAGGCGGAGCGCGGCACAGACACGCTCCACCGGCTCTCCGATCAGACGCGCGGCCGGATTCCTCTCCGCGTAGCTGCGGGTCAACGCGACGTTTCCCCAGGTCACGCGGCCCTCGGGGTCCACGACGAGCATGGCCGTATCGGACTGGCCGACGACCGCGACGAACTTCTGGCGTTCGCGATCGAGCACGCGAATCTGCGCGTCCATCGTGCCGAACCACCGCTGGATCTGGTCCTTCTCGCGACGGGTCCTCAGCAGACGTCGCCACGTGTCGTGGCGGCGTGCGAGCAGGGCCGCGAACGTGCCGAGCATTCGGAAGTCGTCGTCCGCTGCCGGTGACTGCGGGGTCGCGAGCAGGATCAGCGATCCGTAGTTCTCCTCGGAGATCACGAGCGACTCGCGAGCTGCCACCTCGGGACCGATCTCCGGCAAGGGAAGCGTGCGCGGACCGGACGTCGGCGGCGCGTCGGCGAGCGCGCCGAGACACGCGCGCCGCAAGGGGTGCTCCGGCGCCGCGGACGGCCCCGCCCAGTAGACCGAGCCCCCGAGATCGCCGTGCCGCCAGCACAGCGCCACGTCGCAGCCGCCGAGGGTCTCCGAGACGAGGCGCACGAACTCCGCGTGCGTCCGCTCCGGATCGTCCTGACTGAGCAGCGCCGTGAAGCGTGTGAGCAGCTCGGCGACGACGGGGGAAGGCATGGGCTAGGTCGTCGCCGCGCGGGCCGTGTAGGCCCGGGCCAGGACGTCGGCTACTCGCTGCACGGCGCCCACCGTCGCGTCGTCGAACGCACCGACCTCGTGCGAATCGATGTCGATCTGCGCGTGAATGCGATCGCCGGTACGGATCAGCACCACGAGCTCGCTGCGCGTCTCCGCGGAGCAGGCGAGGTAGTTGTCGAGCTCGCGTACGTCCGGAATGTTCAGGTTGCGCTTCTCCGCGACGGCGGTGCCGCACACGCCGCGCCCCACGCCGATGAACACGTGATCGGTGGGAGAGCCCACGAAGGGACCCAGTCGAAGAACGTCGTCCGGAAACAGCTCGTAGATCCCGGTCCAGTCGAAGCGCGGACTCAGCGTGTGCAGGGCCTCCACGGAGCGGGCCAGGATCTGCTCGAACGGATCGTGACGGTCGATCGCGGCTTCGAGCTCGCGGACGAGCGGTTCGACATTCATGGGCGGGGGTCCTCGCGTTCCGGGGCTTCTCTCGGCGAATCGGCACTCCGACGCGGCCTGTTGATGCCGGGAAACGACCTTTCCGAGCCCTTCACGCCCGGGCGGGCGGCCGGGGGGCCGCCCGTGTCACAATCCGGCGGGAGCTGGCTAACCGGGGCAAGCGATTCCAGGAGGATGACGGATGAGAGCGAACCTCGAGGCGCGAGTCCGGCCTAACCCGCGAGGGGGTGCGGCAGCGAAGGCCATCGCGTTCGGCATCTTCGGCCTCGCCGCGACGGCGAACGCCGCCACCCTCGACGTGCCGGGCCAGTACGGCACCATCGGTGCCGCCCTCGCGGCGGCCGCGCCGGGCGACGTCGTCCGCGTCGCCGCGGGCACCTACTCGCCGACTGCGAACGGGGAGTCGTTCCCGCTGCTCTTGAACAAAGACGTCGCGCTGGAGGGCGCCGGAATCGGAGCCTCGATCCTCGACGCCGAGGGCACCGCGGGCGTGATCACCTGCGCGACCACGACGGGCGGGCGCGTGACGGGGTTCACCATCACGGGCGGCATCGCGCTGCGGGGCGGCGGAGTGTTCGTCGCCAGCGGCGACCCGGAGATCGATCGCAACCTGATCTGGGCAAACGGAGCCGAGCTGCGCGGGGCGGGGATCTTCGCGTCGAGCGCCGCCGCCCCGTGGATCCACCACAACGTGGTCTGGGAGAACTTCGACACCGTGATGCCCGGCGCGCAGGACCCTCACGGGATCGTGCTGGCGGGAACGACGACGGGGACGGTCGAGCACAACATCGTCGGCCGCACGGACGGCAACGGCCTGCTCACCGACGTGAACGCCCTGCCGTCCATCCGGCACAACATCTTCTTCGAGAACGGGATCACGTCTCCGCTGCGGGGGCGCGGCATCTGCTGGCTCAGCGCCCAGCCGCCCGAGGTCTTCCACAACCTGTTCTTCGACAACGTGATCAACGCGATTCTCTGGCCCGGTGCCGGCGGCGATCTCTCCGGTACGGAGGCGAACGAGGTCGATGCCGGCGATCTCGTCTACGGAAACCTCGACGACGACCCGCAGCTGACCGATCCGGACTCGGGCGACTTCGCGCTGTTGCCGGGGAGTGCCGCGATCGACGCGGGCGATCCGGCCCTGCCGCTCGACCCCGACGGGACGATCGCGGACATCGGTCCGTACTACTACGACCAGGGCGGCGCGTCCGACGCACCCGCGGTCGGTTCCTCGGGGGTGGTCTCGGCGTCCGCGGCGCCGAATCCGTTCCGGCGGGACACGTCGATCCGATTCGCGCTCGGGCGGCCGGGCGCGGTGTCCATCGACATCGTCGACGTCTCCGGGCGGCGGGTCCGGAGTCTGAGCGCCGAGGAGCTTCCGGCGGGCGCGCAGTCCGTGAGCTGGGACGGGCGCGACGACGCGGGACACTCCGTTTCGAGCGGGGTCTGGTTCGCCCGCGTGACCACGGAGCAGGGAACGACCACGTTGCCGCTCGTGCGCCTTCGCTAGCGCGCACCGCGCAGGCGAACGAAGCCGGGCCGGACTCCACCCTCGGAGTCCGGCCCGGTGCCTTTCGGGTCCACGGTGCCGCCGCGTGGATTCCAGTCGTACGCGCCGCGGACCACGATCGTGTCGCCGGGCTGCGCGCGGAAGTCGTCCGGAACGTCGACGATCGAGAACGGATGGCCATCGAGCGCGCGCACCTGCCAGCCCGGGAGCGAGTCACCGGGCGCGGTCTCGACGACGGCGACGGCGTGCACCATCTCGCCGCTCACTCGCTCCTCGAACGCGCGCGCCGGCGAGCGGAGCACGAGCGATTCGAGTCCCTCGAACGCTTCCCGCTGACCCACGGGGAACAGGAAGCGGAAGAGTCCGTACCCGAGCACGAACGTCGCGAGGATCGCGATGACCTTGTGTCGCAGGTAGCGCTGACGTTGTCTGGGTGTCCGCGGACCGATCATCGCCAGAGCTCGTCCAGGAAGCGCCGGGCCCGCAGCTGTCCCGGGTGGCCGTGATGGTGGTACTCGAACAGCGAGTCGAGAGCCGAGCGCGCTTCGAGCAGCAGCCCGCGGGCCGGCGCACGCGGCGCCAGCAGCGGTGCCGAGAGCTCGCCGAACAGCGACTCGCGCAGGAACCCGATCGTCTCCGCGCCGAGGCGACGTCCCCCCTCGGCCGCCCGGCAGCGCCGACACAGCAACCCGCCGCGCCCCGGCGAGAGCGCGCCGGCGCCGGAGAGATCCGCCTCCCCGCACGCCACGCACGCCGTGAGCTCGGGCGCGATGCCGAGGCAGTCCGCGAGCTTCATCTGGAACGCGACGCAGAGCGCCACCGCTCGCATCTCCTCTCCCGGGGGCAAGGGGACCGTCGTCGCGAGCGCGTCGAAGGCCGCGTGCAGCAGCTCGAAGATCTCGTCCGAGTCCGCTCCCTCCGGCACCACGCGATCCACGAGCTCCGCGCACACGGCGGCGGCGGCGTAGCCGAACACGTCGCGGGCCAGACATCCGAAGTCGCGGGCGAGCTCGCACGCGTCGAGAAACACGAGATCGCGATTCGGGCGGGGCCGGTAGCGGATCCGGGTGAGATTGAACAGGTCGAGTCCGGCGCCGAACCGACTGCCCGGTTTCCGGCTGCCCTTCGCGAGCACCGCGACCTTGCCGCCGCTCCGTGCGAACAGGGTGACGACGTGCGACGTCTCTCCCTGGCGCACATGACGCAGGACGAACGCCTCGCTGTCGAGATGACTCACGGGCCGTCCGACGTCGCGGGGCTCGGGACCGGCGCCGTCCGGATCTCCACGTGGTCGCCGTCGACCTGGAGCCAGTACAGCCGATCGGCGACGACGCGAACCGGCCGCCCCTCCGTGACGTAGCGCTTCGCGGGCGGGGCGTCGTCGTCGATCGACCGCAGTCGCCGCGTGATCGGGGCGGCGTCTTTCTGGAGCACGTGAATCGTCATCTCGCGCGGCACGTCCCAGGTGCCTCCGGCGGGATCTCCGTCCGCCGGCTCCAGCACGACGCAGGTCGCCGCGTTCGCACCGCCGACGAACACGCTGGCGACCGCCGACGCGAACGGCTCCGTTCGCCCGCGCACCTTGCGCTCGATCTTCCCGTCGGGCATCGGCACCCACGTGCCCGCGCGCAGTCCCACGCCGGCCCGCGCCAGCGACATCTGCTCCGAACCGGCGACGGGGCCGGACTTCGCATCCCAGAGCGGAAACGTCGCGGCGGAGGGCGGATGGTAGACGCCGACGAGCGTTCCCTCCACGACGACCTGCCACAGATCCTCCCCCTCACCGAGCCCGACCCGCAGGTACGGATTCGACGAGCGCACGAGCGGGATCGCTTCCCCGCTCGCGAGGTCGAACGCATTCAGCTCGACCGTCTCCGAGCCGGTCGCCGGGAGACGACGCCCCGCCACGAGCAGCGCGTCGCTCGCCGCGAGGTCGCAGATCGGCGGCTCGGCTCGCACCGCGAAGTGGTGCAGGATTCGCTCTCCCTCCACCACCAGGATCCCGCCCGCATCCGGGACGTAGATCGCGACCCGCTCGCCGGGGAGGATCGCGAACGGCCCCGGCACGGCCACGACGCCTTCCGAATCGGGGGCAAGGCTCGTGGAGATCCGGGCAAAGAGCTCGCCGTCGAGCGGTCCGGGATCGGCCGCGGCGGGCAGCGCGGAGAGAACCACCGCGAACGACGTGAGAAGGGTCGCGCAACGCATCGGGAGCTTCCTCAGGGGAATCGGAGTCGCGGTCCCATGGTACCGCGCGCTCGCCATGCCATCCCGAGGAATTCTCGTCGCCTCGCGGGTCCGGGGCACGCGGGAAGGGCGCGGAGGGTTTCCCCCCCGCGCCCCGGACACCCAGCGGAAGTCCCGGGCAGCGTCTAGTCAGGTTCGCGAGTCCCCAACGCCGACGCTCCCGAGCGGTCCTTTCCTCGTTTCCGGAGTCCGACCCCGTTCGCTCCCCTGGTAATTGACGACGACCCGGCGTTCCCACGAAGGGAGGGAATCCCACTCCCGAGGACAGCCCGGGCCCACCGGCTCACCGATGAGAAGGACGGCGGAGGAGCGGCCCGCTTCCCGAAGGTCGTCGAGACCGCCCCTCTCCCCGGAGCGCTGTCCATCGTTCCCCGAATGTGATTCCTGTGCCGACCGGGTCAGGGGTCGGATCCGTTGCGAGCAACGGACGCCACGGATACAAAGCATGGTGCGTGCCAGCTCCGCGAAGTCCGAGCACGAAGCGTGATTCCGCGCTCTCGGGGCCGCGAGGTCGCGTCCTCGAGCTCGGTGCACACGACCGCTCGCCGGACTCCGGTCGGGAGCGCGCGGAAAGCGTCCAGTTCCTGGACAACGTGTCAACGTCGCGAGGACGGGCCGACCCGACGCACGAAGCGGGCGGTCCCGAGGAGGTGGTCGCCCCCGGTCCGCCCGCTCGTCTCAGCGAACGCCCTGACGTGCGTTCGCCCTCCCGTCGCAGGGAGCCCGTCCTCCGGAAACACGAGTGCCCGTGCGCATCAGGCGCCGGGCACTAGGCTGCGTCGCGCGCGATTCCGAACTTCGAGATCTTGGTGTACAGCGTCTGGCGCGAGATCCCCAGCGCGCGCGCCGCGCGGGATCGATTGCCGCCGGCCTGCGCGAGCGCGCGCAGCACCGCGGCCTTCTCCGTGTCCGCGAGCTTCGCCCGACCGAGTGCCGCCCGCTGTGGCTCCCGCACACGATCCGGCAACGCGTCCACCGGAATGGGACCCCGACCGGGTGTAAGGAACGCGGCGCTCTCCGCGAGGTTGCGGATCTCGCGCACGTTCCCGGGCCAGTCGTAGCGATCCAGGACCTCTCGCGCGGCGTTCGACGCCGGGCGACGCGCGAAGCGCTCGAACAGCAGCGCCACGTCGCCGGTCCGCTCGCGCAACGGAGCCACCCGGATCTCGAATCCGCGCAGCCGGTACAGGAGATCCGGGAGGAATCCCTCGTGACGGACGAGCTCATCCAGATCGCGATTCGTCGCCGCCACGATGCGCACGTTCACGTGAATCGCCTCGAGGCCACCGACTCGACGCACCTCCCCCGTATCGAGGACGCGCAGGAGCTTCGCCTGCAGGGATACGGGCGCCTTGCCGATCTCGTCCAGGAAGACGGTGCCGCCCTCGGCCGCCTCGAAGATGCCGATCTTGCGACGTTCCGCGCCGGTGAACGAGCCGCGCTCGTGGCCGAACAGCTCCGATTCCAGCAACGTCTCCGACAGGGCCGCGCAGTTCACGGCCAGGAACGGATGATCCGCGCGCGAGCTCGCCCGATGAATCGCCCGGGCGAAGA
This sequence comes from Gemmatimonadota bacterium, assembly GCA_020431545.1. Classification (GTDB taxonomy): domain Bacteria; phylum ARS69; class ARS69; order ARS69; family ARS69; genus JAGQIB01. Next base: position 11,673 of record JAGQIB010000025.1, on the reverse strand, counting down.
GCTCCTTGCCGGTACCCGTCTCGCCGGTCACGAGGACCGGGATGTTGGACGGCGCGATGCGCCGGGCGCGTTCGATCGCGTCCTTCAACACGTCGGCGCCGGTGGCGATGACCGCGAACGGGTCGCCGGTCGCGAGCTCGGCCGGAGACTCCCCCGTCGACGCCGCGAGCAGCTCCGTGGCCGCCGACGTCTCGCGCGAGGCACCGAGCGCCCGGAAGCCCTCGATCGCGTCGCGGAGAACGGGCGCCGCCTTGATCGGTTCCGCCGTCTCGACGACGAGTCGCCCGAGGGAGAGCTGGCCCCGCGCGACCTCGTACGGCAACCCCAGCATGCGGGCGTGCTCCAGCGATTGCTCGACGTGACGGCGCGCCTCGTCGACGCGGCCTTGCTCGAGCAGCGCGAGTCCGTACTCCCGCCGCGCCATGATCTCGGTGATGGCGTAGCCCCGCGACGCGGCCGCGGCCACGATCGTCGCGAGCTCGTCCGCCAGCCGCGACGTTCCTCCGGGCAGGGCCTCCTCGGCGAGGGCGAGACGCCACGCGGTGTCGAGCGTGGCTTCGCCTTCGGGCGCCGACCGGCGGGCACGTTCGTGCGCCGCCCGCAGGACGCGGACCGCTTCCGTCCAGTCGCCCCGCGCGATCGCCGCTTCGCCCAGGAGCTGGCCGATGACCACGAGGTCGTGATCGGAGCCGTCTGCCTCCACGCGCACGCGGACGTCCTCGAGAGCGCCGCGCGGATCCTCGCCGCGCCACAGGGCGAGGCGGGCCTGCGCGATGCCCGTCACGGCCGCGAGCCACGCGTCGCCGTTGCGTTCCGCGCGCTCGAGTCCGCGCGCGAAGGTCGCGTCGGCCTGCGCCCAGTCCCCGGCCCAGGTTTCGTCGATGCCGAGCGCGAAGAGATCGCGCGCCACACGACTCTCGCTTCCGCTCGCCTCGTGGTGCCGCACTGCGCGGCGGTGCCACTCCCGCGCTTCCACGTACCGGCCGCTCAGCCAGAGCAGCGAGCCGAGATGCGAGGCGGCGAGGCCGACCTCGTGCTCGTCGTCCGCCCGCCGCGCCGCCGCCATCGCGTCGGCGTAGTCGTCGCGCGCGTCGTCCAGCCGGCCGAGCTGCCGCGCCGCGTGGGCACGACACGTCAACGCGCGCGCCACGAGCAGGTTCTCGCCCGTCCCGCGGAGGGATTCGAAGGCGTCGTTCGCGGCGGCCTCGGCGGCCCGCACGCGCCCGGCATACAGCTCCAGCCGCGCGCGCAGCGTCCGGATCGAGCCGCGTCCGACCGCGGTCAACGAGTCTTCCAGCTCTTCGGCCGGCGCGATCGCCGTCGTCGCGGACTCGGTATCTCCGAACTCCAGGAAGCACTCCGCGATTCGCACGCGGAGATCGGCTTCCTCTTCCGGCGAGAGATCGTCTCCCCGGGAAACCAGTGCGTTCGTGTACTCGTGAATGGCGGCTCGATAGTCCCCGGCGGCGCGCTCGGCGTGAGCGCGCTCCACGGTTTCCCGGAACCGCAGGGAGGTTCCGGCCTGCATCAGATCATCCCCCCGAAGCGGTACGCGATCATGCGGAGGACGAAGCGCAGGAAGGCCTGGCGCCACTCCCGCTCGGCCCGAACGTCGGCCGCGGTCGCGGGATCCACGATGCCCGAGGTCGGATCGGACGAGTACAGGGCGCGACCCGGATCGTTCCGGTCGGGGCGCCACGGATCGCTCTCGAGATTGTTCTCGCCGGCCAGACGTGTCGGCAGGCGATCGGCGTGAGCGGCGGGATGGGGAATGAGCGTCAGACCGGCGGCGGCGAGCGCGGCCAGCCACACGGACCTCTTGGAGTCCATGATCGACCACCTTTCGGATGGCGGGATCGCGGACGGGAGGGCCCCCGATCCCGGGGGACAGCGGCCTCGCCGAGGCCGAACCGTGGGCCGCGTCAGCGGCCGGACTCCACCATAGTCACGAAAAGCCGGATCCGCGACCCGGCCCGGCGCGGGGACGAACCGGAGGGCGCGGGGGACCGGGGTCGCAAGGGGCCGGCGAACGATCGGCGCCGGGTGGCCCGCGTGGTCGGCGGGGTCAGGGCGTCGAGAACAGCCAGGTCGCGAGCGACAGGTAGATGAGGATCCCGAGGATGTCGTTCGAGGTCGTGACGAAGGGCCCGGTGGCAAGGGCGGGATCGATGTGCGCGCGATCCAGTGCCAGCGGCACGAGCGCGCCCACGGACGTGGAGATCAGCACCACGCACATCATGGAGGCTCCGACCACGGTGCCGAGTCGGAAGTCCCCCGACCACAGCCAGGCCACCGTGAAGATCAGCGCCGCACACACGACCCCGGTGATCACCGAAACTCCGACCTCCCGCGCGAGACGCGAGATCGCGTCGCGGGCGTCGATCTCGCCCGTGGCGAGACCGCGGACCATCACGGCGCTGGACTGGATCGCGACGTTTCCGCCCATGGCCGTGATCACGGGGACGAAGAAGGCCAGCGCGATCACGTCGCGCAGGTTCGCCTCGAAGCGCGAGAGCACGAGCGCCGAGAGCACGCCGCCGGCGAGCCCCGTCACGAGCCAGGGGAGGCGGATCGCGGCACGACGCAGCACGGAGGGTTCGAGGAACTCTTCCTCGCCCGTACCGGCCAGGCTCGCGTAGTCCTCCTCGGCCTCTTCCTGGATGACGTCCACGATGTCGTCGACCGTGATGCGCCCGATCAGGTGGTGCTCGCGATCGACGACCGGGAGCGACAGGATGTCGTATTTCTGGAAGAGCTGCGCGACCTCCTGCTGGTCCATCTCCGCCTGCGCCCAGGGCGTGTCCTCCATGATGTCGCGCACGCTGGTCTCGGGCTTCGCGAGAATCAGGCGCGGCAGCGGGATGCGACCCACCAGACGCTGATCGCGGTCCACGACGTAGACGTAGTAGAAGTCCTCCTTCACCTCGCCGTACAGCTCGCGGATCTTCTGCTCCGTGCGCGCGACGTTCCGGTGATCGCGCACCGCGACGACCTCGAGCTGCATGATGCCGCCCGCGGAATCTTCCGGAAACGCGAGGAGGCGAGCCATCTCCTCGCGGTCCTCCGCGCCGAGGAGATCCACGACCTCGCCGGCCTTGTCCTCCTCGAGCTCCGAAAGAACGTCGGCCGCGTCGTCCGAGTCCATCTCCTCGACGACGTCCGCGATCTCGCGCGGCGTGAGAAGCTCGAGCACGGGCTCCCGCACGTCCTCGTCGAGGTGCGCGAGGACCTCGGCCGAGACGTCTTCCGGCATCGACTTGAGGAGGAGCACCGTCTGCCCGTCCTCGAGCTGACGGGCGGCTGCCGCGAGATCCGCGGGATCCACACGGGCGAGCTCTTCGAGCTCCGCCGCGCCCGGCGGGGCCTGGGCGAGAACCTCCCGGAGGCGCAGGATCAGTTCTTCGTCGCGCGTCTCCACGGCTCACTCCCTCTCCGGGCCACGGCCGCCCGGCGCGGGCGGCTACTCGGAGACGATCGGTTCGACGGGTCTCTTCAGATCCGCGGGATCGACCGTGACCGGTGCGTTCCCGAGGTCCGCGGTGCCGGGGGTCACCGCACCCCCGGAGATCACCAATTTCAACCCATCCTCGACCGAGATGTCGAGATCGATGATCTCGTTCGCGGGCACGAAGAGGAGGAAGCCGGAGGTGGGATTCGGCGTGGTGGGAACGAATACGTGAAGAACCGGGACGCCGGTCTTGCTCTCGAGCTTGCCGCGATGCTCCGAGGTCACGAACCCGATGGCCCAGGTGCCGGGCCGCGGGTACTGGAACAGGATCACGCGCTCGAACAGGTTCTTGTTGCCGATCACGCCCTCGCCGATCTGCTTCACGGCGATGTAGATGCGGCTCACGAGCGGGACCTTCGAGAAGATCTGCTCCACGCGGCCGATCACGGTGCGCCCGATGATGTTCGACGCGAAGACGCCCACGAGCAGCACGAAGAGAATCGTGGCGAGGAAACCGAGGCCGGGGATCTCGAACCCGATGAAACGGGTGATGTGCGGACGCACGGTGCCGTCGACGGTGGTGAACACCTTGTACAGCACCCACGCGGTGATGCCGAGCGGCAGCAACGCGAGGATTCCCGTGATGAAGTTCCGTCGCAACCAGCCGATCACTTCCGCCGCTCCTCCGCCCGGTTCAGGCGCCGACTTCCTGACGTGGGAGAATCCGTACGCGCACGATCCGCTGGCGATGCACCCGGTCGATCAGGAACCGGAGGTTCTGGTAGTCCACGACCTCGCCCTGAGAGGGCACGCGGCCGGCCAGCTCGTAGATGAACCCGCCCAGCGTGTCCGAGTTCTCGGTGGGCAACTGCAGGTTCAGCTCGTCGTTCAGGTCGTCGATGTCGATCTTCGCGGCCACCCGCCAGGTGCCGTTCGGCAGCTGCTCGAGGAGCTGCTCCTCCCGATCCCATTCGTCCTCGATCTCGCCCACGAGCTCCTCCAGCACGTCCTCCAGCGTGACCATGCCGGACGTGCCCCCGTACTCGTCCACGACGATCGCCAGGTGCGACTTCTTGGCCTGGAACTCCTTCAGGAGCTCGTCGATCTTCTTGGTCTCGGGCACGAAAAGGACTTCGCGCACGGCTTCCCGGATCGTCGCTTCGCCGCCGGCGAGGGCGCCGTCCTGGACGAGCTGCCGCACGTGCGCCACACCGATGATCTTGTCGACGGATCCGTCGTACACGGGGATTCGCGAGTGGCCGTGCTCCGCGATGAGACGGAGCACCTCGGCCCGCGACGTTTCCGCGTCGGCCATGACCATGTCGATGCGCGGCACCATGATCTCCTTCGCGGTCGTCTCCCCGAACTCGAAGATCGAGTGCATGAGCTCGCGCTTCTCCTCCTCCAGCCGCGGCGCCTCGTCGTCCTCCACGGCGACGGCCTTGAACTCCTCGGCCGCGACCAGATCGTCCTCGGCTTCGTCGGAGACGCGGGCGAGCACGCGCCGCACGAGCCACACGAGCGGCAGGAAGATCGTGTCCACGACCCGGAACATGCCCACGAGATGGAACGCGGCCTTCTCGGGGTGCGCCGAGACCAGGGTGCGCGGCAGCGCGCGCGCCAGCACCGCGAGCACGAACCCCGCGAGCAGCCCCGGTCCCACGATCTGACCGGCCGTGGTCGGCTCGCCGCGCGTGATGAGGAGCAGGAAGCTCAGGATCGCGCCCGCGAAGAAGACGCCCGAAGAGAGCGTCGTGGTGACGATCACCCGGTGGGGTTCGCGCACGTACTCGAGCACGCGCGACGCCCGGCCGTTGCCGCGCTCCCGCAGTCGCCGGAGCTCGGTCTCCGTGATCGCGAGAAACACCTGCTCGGACGCGGACACGAGCGCCAGCAACGCGCCGAAGAACAGCACGCCGACCGCCGCCGCCACGAGGGTCCAGGTCTGACTCAACACGAGACCGCACCTCGCCAGTGGTCGTTCAGGTACTTCTCCTGGCGGTCCAGCATCCGCCGGCGATCCCGCGGCGTGTCGTGTGTCCACCCGAGAACGTGCAGCAGGCCGTGCAGCGAGAGCCGCACGACTTCCTCGTCGAACGGGCAGGCGAGCTCCTCCGCCTGCGCCGCCGCGACTGCCGGAGAGATGAACACGTCGCCCAGGGTGTCGCCGGAGTGCGGATCATCCGTGTACGAGAACGACAGCACGTCCGTGGTGGCGTCCTTGCCGCGATAGTCGCGATTGAGGCGACGCATCGCGGTGTCGCCGACGAACGCGAGCGAGAGCTCCCCGTCCGGAGCGCGCTCCCCGCGGAGCGCTTCCACGAGCACCTGCTTCAAACGTCGGCGATCGATGCCCAGATCCTTGCGCAGTCCCCGGATCGAGATCCGGTGGACGGGTCTTCGTGGCGAGCCGTCTATGAGGACTCACCACCTTCCGCCGCGGCACGGCGATCCCGGCCGTCGTACTGATCGAACGCGCTGATGATCTCCTGCACGAGGTGGTGACGGACCACGTCTTCCTCTCCGAAGCGGACGAACCTCACCCCGTCGATGTCTCGCAGGATGTACTGGATCCGCAGCAGAGAGGAGTCCTCCCGGCGCGGCAGGTCGATCTGCGTGTCGTCGCCGGTGATGATCGCCTTGGAGTTCTGTCCGAGTCGAGTGAGGAACATCTTCATCTGCGGCAACGTGCTGTTCTGGGCCTCGTCCAGGATCACCACGGAGTTCGAGAGCGTGCGCCCGCGCATGTACGCGAGCGGCGCGACCTCCACCACTCCGTTGTCCAGGAGCTTCTGAACGCGATCCATCGGGACCAGATCGTTCAGCGCATCGTACAGCGGTCGGAGGTACGGCGCGACCTTCTCCGTGAAGTCCCCCGGCAGGTAGCCGAGACTCTCCCCCGCGTCCACGGCCGGGCGCACGAGATGGATGCGCTCGATCTCCCGCCGGTTCAGGGCGGAGAGCGCGGACGCCATCGCGAGGTACGTCTTGCCGGTGCCGGCGGGCCCGATTCCGAACACGATGTCGCGCTCCGCGATCGCGCGCAGATACCGCGCCTGCGTCACCGTCTTCGGCGCGACGTCCTTGCGCAGGCCGTGGAACGGACGGATCCCGGAATCGCCGTTCAGCTCGCCGAGCTGGTGGCCGTTCTCGCCTCGCACCATGCGCACCGCGTAGCGAACGTCCTGGGGCGAAGCCCAGCGTCCTGCGTGCGCGACGCTCATGAGGTGATCGAAGATCGCGGTGAGGTCCTCGACCTCGGAGCGGGGTCCGTCGAGGAGGATCTCGGTTCCGCGCGCGACGACGCGCGCGCCGTAGAGATCGCGGATGATTCGGAGGTTCGCGTCGTTCTGACCGAACACGCTGACGGGCGGAATGTCCCCGAGGTCGATCCTTCGGGAGGTTCCCTCGCTCAAGCACTCTCCTTCGGGCTGAACGGTCTCCCGGACCCACTCCCGGGACGCCGCGCGACTCGCCCACATAATCGGCAACTCCGGGCCAAGTTTCCAGTCCCCGCGCGACATTTGGCCGAGGGGCGGCGCTGCCCGGTCCGAGTGCCCGGTCTAAGTGGCTGATCGACAACGAGTTGCAACAAGAAAGGGCCCCGCCCCGGCCCGGTCGCCGAGACCGGGGCCGACTCCGCGGGACCCTTCGCGCCGCGACCGAGAGGTCGGGGGCGCCCCCTACGGGGCGCTGACCAGAAGCTAGGTCCCCCTTGGCCCCCGGTCAAGCCACCGGGTCGAACCGGCGGGTGGAGCCGGCGGGGAAAGGGACGAGAGGGGCGGGACGGATCGATCACGCGGGCGGATCGCCGCCCGCCTCCGGCGTCTCGGGGAAGACCGAAGGATCCACTTCCTGCTCGGAGCGTTCCAGGATCTCTCGCGCGCGAGACTCGAGGGCACGGTCCACGAGCAGCTTGACGCCGCGCGTTATCTGCAGCATCGGGAACACGCCCCCGGCGTCGTCGCTGACGATCTCGCACGCGATCCCCTCGGCGTCGAGCCACGAGGCCGCGAGGTCCGCCTCCACCTCGTTCACGTAGGTTCTCACCACGACGGAATCCGCGTTCTTCAAGATCCGGCCTCCACGCTCGCGAGGAATTCCTTCACCGTCTCCGCCACCCACGCCGGATCCTCCCGCATGAGGAAGTGCGACGTGCCGGCCCGCTCCTTCCATTCGAGCCGCGGCGCGACGCCCTCGAGCCAGCGGCGGTACTCGTCGGTCCAGAACCGCGACGGCGCGTGCAGCGCGAGCAGCGGAACGTCGATCGTGCCGGTCGCCGCGCTCGCGGACTCTCCGTACGCCAGCAACGTCGACACCATGACGTGCTGCGGCGTGGACATCATCATGTCGAACAGCTCCTGGCGAAGCGCGGGATCGAGGTCCGGCGCGAGCATCGCGCCCACCGACTCGCCGTAGTCGGTCTGCCGGAAGCGCGCCACGAGACGATCCCAGAGACGCGGCTCGCTGACCACGGGCCGGAAGCTCCCCTCCACCGAGACGAACGCCGTGACGCGGTCCGGATGCTGGCGGAGGTACTCGCGCGCGAGCGCGGCACCGTTGCTGTGCGCGAACAGCACGACGCGATCCGCTCCGGCCGCCTCCCGCACGGACTCGATCGCGCCGGCCAGCCACGAGAAGGAGTAGTCGCGCTCCGGGGCGTCGCTCTCCCCGTGTCCGGGCAGGTCGAGAAAGATCATGCGTCCGTTCGTGGGCGGGATCTCCGCCTGGCCCGCGAAGACCCGCATGTCGCTCGCCCAGCCCGGGACGAAGATCATGGAGGGCTCCCCGCTCCCCGACTCCTTCCAGCGCACGGACACGCCGTCGAAGTCGACCGAGCGGGCCCGCAGCTCGGACAGCGGGCGCGAGGACCCGCCGGAGCACGCCGCCAGCCCCCCCAGAACAAGCGCGACGGCGCCCAGCACGAGGGCTCGCCGCGGCCCGAAACGTCGTGGTCCCACGGTCACCTCCCGTTCGCAGTCTAGTGTCGAGGACGATCGCCCGCAACACGACCGCCGAATGCGGGTCGCGGACCGGAGGAACCTCGCGCTACGCTGCACCGAGGAGGTGAACCATGCCGCTCTCGCTCGACCAGATCGACGCGTTCACGCACCGCCCGTTCGCGGGCAATCCCGCCGCCGTCTGTCTGCTTCCCGAACCGGCGGGCGAGGACTGGATGCAGTCCGTCGCCGAGGAAATGCGCCTCTCCGAGACCGCGTTCGTCTCGCCCGACGGCGAGGAGTGGCGGCTCCGCTGGTTCACTCCGAAGTGCGAGGTGCAGCTTTGCGGCCACGCGACCCTCGCCGCCGCTCACTGCCTGTGGGAGCGGGGCCTCGCCGACCGGGGCGCTGCGATCCGCTTCCGCACGATCCACTCCGGAGTGCTCGTGTGCACGCGGGAAGACGATCGGATCGCCATGGACTTTCCGGCCCGACCGGCGCGCGAGGCGGAGCCGCCGACCGGACTGCTGGACGCCCTCGGCTGTGCCGCGACCCGGGTGGCGCGCGGACCGTACGACTGGCTCGTGGAGGTCGCGGACCCCGCGGGCGTGCGCTCGCTGAATCCCGACTTCCGCGCGCTGAGGAAGTACGACGTGCGGGGCGTGATCGTGACCTCGCGCGGCGACGGCCGCCCGTACGACATCGTGTCGCGATTCTTCGCGCCGGGGGCGGGCGTGGACGAGGATCCGGTCACGGGATCCGCACACTGCACGCTCGCACCGTGGTGGCAGGAGCGCATCGGAGATCGGGACATTCTCGCGTACCAGGCGTCGGCCCGCGGCGGGGAGCTCCGGATCCGCGCCCGCGGGGATCGCGTGCGATTGTCCGGCGGGGCCGTCACGATCACGCGCGGGCATCTCTCGGAATCGGCGGCACACGCCTCGTTCGGCTCGCCGGCCTGAGAAGCCGGTTCCACTCCGCCGGGCAATCGTCGTTCGGCCGGAATGCGCGAGGGTCCCGACTCCTCGAGCCGGGACCCTCTTCGCTTCTCGCAAACCGTCTCTTGCGGTGATCTCCCGATCAGCGCGGGATCGAGAGTACCGTTCCGGGCTGCAGGACGTTCGGGTCCGAGCCGATCGCCCCCCGGTTCGCATCGTAGATGCGCTTCCACTGGCCGCGGTCGTTGTAGACCTCCCAGTAGGAAGCGATCCGCCCGAGCGTGTCGCCCGCCATCACGGTGTACGTGTCCGGCTTGCCGCGCGGAATCAGGAACACCTGATTCGGATAGATCAGGTTCGGATCGTTGATCTTGTCCCGGTTCGCGCGATAGATGCGCTTCCACGCGGTCTTGTCCGAGTAGATGCGTCGCATCTCGGAGATCTTGATGAGGTAGTCGCCCTTGACCACCGTGTACGAGCGCGGCAGTTCCTGCAGCTCCCGCAGCTGGGAGCGCAAGCGATCGACCTCCCCCGCGAGGGGATCGTTCGCGGACTTCGCCTCCGCGAGCTGACGCTTCAGGCTCTCGATCTCGGCCTCGATGTCGGACATCATCGAGTTCGCCGCCGCGGCGTTGTCGTTCTGGAGATCGATCTCCTGCGCGAGCTTCTCGCAGTAGTCGATCGCCTCGTCGCGCGAGAGCTCCTTGTACTCCTTCTCCGTGAGATAGCGGCCGCCGTTGATGTCGTACTCCTGGGCGAGCGCGCTTCCCGTCATTCCGAGCGCAGCCACGGCAACGATCGCCGCCGCGGAGCGCAGAACGTTCGTCTTCATCCGTCCCACTCCTTTCCGGCGGTTACTTGCCTTGAAGCTCTCGAATCTGGGCTTCCAGTTCGGCCTTCTGCTTCTCGAGCTCGCTCGAACGAGCACGCTCGGCCGCGATCTGCTGCTCGAGCTGGGCCTTCTGGGACTTCGCATCCTCCAGCTGCGTCTCGGCCGCCTTGGCGGCACTCCGAGCCGCATCCACGGCCGCGAGGTCCGTCTCGCACGGGGGGTTCGAGCCGCAGCCGGTTGCGGCGAGCATGAGCAGCGCTCCAGTAGCGACGCCCGCGACACATTTCAACGGATTGGCGGACATGGGCCCGCACCTCCTTCGGAAAGGGTCCCGACGCGCAAAGTCCCGAATCAAAGTCGTCGGACCGAGGAACACGAGAGGCTAGGCAGGTGTCCGGGGAAAGTCAAGGTCGCGCGGCCTTCGACCCTTCGGGAATCCGGGTCTCGATGTGCAGCTCGCGCAGGAGGTCGGGCTCCACCGCCGAGGGGCACTCGTCCATGGGCGAGATCGCTCGATTCGTCTTGGGGAACGCGATGACGTCGCGGAGCGACGTCCGGCCCGTCATCAGCATGACGATCCGATCCAGGCCGAGCGCGATACCTCCGTGGGGCGGCGCGCCGTACTCGAACGCCCGCAGCAAGAAGCCGAACCGCCGCTCGGCTTCCGCCTCGTCGATTCCGATCACGCGCAGAGCCCGCTCCTGGAGCTCGCGCCGGTGGATTCGCACGCTGCCCGACCCGAGCTCGACGCCGTTGAGCACGAGATCGTAGAGCTTCCCCGTCGCCGTCCCGGGGTCCGTGTCGAACGTCTCCAGGCAGTCGTCGTGCGGCATCGAGAACACGTGGTGGCAAGGTGCCCAGCCGCCGCGCTCCTCGTCCCGCTCGAACAGCGGGAAGCGGTTGACCCAGAGGAACGTCGGCGGCTTGCCCTCGGTCCAGCCGCGCCGCTTCGCCGTCTCCCGACGTACGAGATCCAGGGACGCGAACATCGTCGCCTCGGGAGCGGCCACGAACAGCAGGAGGTCCCCGGCCTGCGCCTCGGCGCGCTCGATCAGGGCCGTCTGAACGTCGCCGAAGAACTTGGACACGCCACCGGTCAGCGTGCCGCCCTCGTCGACCTTCATCCAGGCGAGTCCCTTGGCGCCGGCCGTCTGGGCGATCGCGGTGATCTCGTCGATGACCTTGCGCGACCAGTCGCCGCCGCCGGGCACGCGGAATCCCTTCATGCGATCGCCGCGACGTTTCACGCCCTGGAAGATCTCGGACGTGGACTTCTCCGCGAGATCCGTCGCCTCGAAGAACGCGGGGCCACAGCGGAGATCCGGCTTGTCCGTGCCGTAGCTCTCCATCGCCTCCTTCCAGGTCAGGCGCAGGAACGGCGCGGGCACGTCCACCCCGAGCAGCTCGCGGTACACGTGCACCATCAGCCCCTCGATGAGCGAGAAGACGTCTTCCTCGTCCACGTAGCTCATCTCGAGATCGATCTGCGCGAACTCCGGCTGACGATCGGCGCGC
>JAGQIB010000579.1 GCA_020431545.1 Gemmatimonadota bacterium | reverse complement strand
GTCACCGCGAGCAGCAGCTTCTTCTGATCCGTTTCCACGTTACTCCTCCGGGACGAACCAGTAGGTGGAGATCGATCCCTGCACCACGAGCCGATCCGTCAGCGCCCCGGTCTCGTCCCGGTGCGGTTCCACCCGGAACGCCTCGAGACCGAACGCCGGACGCGCGCGTCCGAGCCGCTCGAGCAGCGCCACCGTGGACGTCCAGTCGGTCTCGAGGCGGAACTCCGTGGGCCAGCGCACGAGATCGACCCGTCTCCGGACCGGGGTCGCCTCCATGGAATCCGACTCGGGCGGGAACCGGTCCACGACCACGGATTCGTCGGACTCGTACCGCCAGTGGGTGAAGCCCGCCGCGTCGGCCTCGAAGGTGAGGGCCATCGCGGATCGCGCCGCAGTCGGCCCTTCGAAGAAGAGGTCCTCGACCGCGGCCCGGATGCCGCCCGGACCGTTCCCCCGTTGCGACGCGGGCAGCCGGGAGCGTCGCAGCCGCTCGTCGTCGAGCCGGCTCGACAGCTCCGCCGTCTCCGCGCGCACCTGCTCGATGCGATCGTCCGTGCGCGTGCACTCCGCGCGCCACCCGAGCCAGCGGGACGCGCCGAGCGCGGCCACGATCACGAGCACCCCGGCGACGACGCCGACGATGCGAACGTCGCACGTGAATCGACGCACGTTCATGGCAGCACCTCCCGCGGCTCGGCGGAGGGTGGCCCGCCAGACCACCAGTCCGCGCGGATCGGGCGCACCCGGAGCGAAAGTCCGAACTCGAGCTCGTCCGGATACAGCACGTTCTCGTCGTCGACGTAGCGGATCGGCAGCATGTCGGCCCGCTCCACGAGCGAGCTCGCCACCAGCGCCTCCACGAAGCGTTCCATCGCGGCGTGGGTCGACACCGCGCGATCGGAGTGGGCCAGCGCGTGCACGTCGAGCGTCCAGCGCCCGTCGTTCCGCAGGAACGCCACCTCCGTCAACGCGACGTTCTCCGGGCGCGCCCGCTCGATCTCCACCAGGTACGGACGCAGATCCGGCGCGGGCAGCCCCGCCCCCGTCGCGCGCGAAGAGACCCAGCCCTCCCACAGGCGCTGCACGCTCGCCAGCATGCCGAGCTCCGCCTCCACGAACGACTTCTCCTCCTCCGCCCGCGCCAGCTCCGTCTGGAGTTGCACGAGCCGGCGCTGTTCGAGGAAGCCGAGCGTCGCGAACGCCACGATCCCCGTGGCCGCCGCGATTCCCACGAAGCGCGCCGTCTTGACGGGCCGAAGATCCGGCACGCCTTCCGCGAAGTTGATCGGGATGTCGCGCGCCGGCGTCGTGGCGAGAACCCACGGCACCGCGTACGTCGCGCCGATCCGGATCAGCTCCTCGGGTCGCGTGTCGCCGAGCCACGCCGACGGATCGTAGGTGCGGACCGGGACCTGCAGGTCGTGCTGCAGCAGTCCGATCATCCGCGCGATCCGCGTCGTCTCGCCGGTCATCACCAGGTGATGGAGATGCGACCCCGGGTAGTGCTCCTGGTACTGCTGCAGCGTGCGGCGGATCTGTTCCACCGTGCCGACGATCTCGTCCAGACCGGCCCCGATCGCGTCGAGGTCCGCGAGATCGTCCTCGTCGCTCAGGAAGCGTCCGGACACGCCCTGGTAGACCTCGCGCACGAGGCGCACGTTCTCCGGCGTGACGAGGGCCATGTTCATCTTGGCGCGACCGATGTCGAGCAGACCGACCATCTCTCCGGCCGGAACCTCACCCGTCGCGATCAGGTGTCGCCCGAGGATCACGGAGGAGCTCGTCACGAGCTGCAGCCGGAATCCCGCCGCGGTGCAGGCGGCCGCGAGCTCGTTGCGCTCCCGCGCCGGCGTGCGACCGATCAGCACCTCGAGCTCGCCCGGCTTCTCGTGCAGCACCGTCCAGTCGCCGACGAGCGCCTCGCCCGCGAGCTCCGATTCCGATTCCACCTCGCCCGCCACGATCCGGGCGAGATCCGCGCGCGGCATGCGGGGCATGCTGCGAATGCGGAGGTTCGCCCGCGACGTCGAGTCCACGAGGTGCAGGTCCTTCGCGCGGGTCCCGTACTCCTCCGGCAGCATCCGGAGCACGGCGGTCAGGTCCTCGCTCGATCCGTAGGCCACCTCTCCGTGCGACAGCAGCGTGGCGCGGCCGCCGACGTTCCCGATCTCCACGAACCGCAGCCCCCCGCGCGCGATCTCCACACCGAGCACCGGATCGCGTCCGCGCGGGACGGGCGAGCCGCCTCGCGCCCGCTCGGGACGCATCGGGAGCGCCGGCCGCGCTTCCGCTCCGCCCCGACGGAGGCTTCCGATCCAGTGCCGAGTCTTCTCCCCGATCAATCGAATCCCCTTACAGGTTCGGGCTCACCACGTAGTCCGCGGGCGTTCCCCCGTAGACGTACGTGCTGCCCCAGGCGTCGGTGAGAAACCGGATCTCGTTCGGAAGGAGCCCTTCCGCCACGAGCTCCGAGAACGCCCCGGGCGTCGCGCCCTGCACGTCCCAGTGCGACGGGAGATCCGGCAGCAACGCCGGCACCCGCTGGGTCTCGTAGTTCCGGAGCGCCACGTGGATCGTGGCCAGCTCGTCCCGCGTCTCCTCGCGCGCGACCGCGGCCGCCGTCACCAGCAGGTCCACGTCGTCCGCGGTGCCGAACGAGAAGTCCGGGCCCGAGCTCGCCAGCGTGGCGGACAGGCCCGCGCGCGCGTACGTGTAGTCGCGGTGCCAGGCGTCGCGCCGGTAGCCGTCGGGATCCGTCTGACCCGACACGTAGCCTCCGGTCTCCAGCTCCGGCAGCGAGTCCGGAAACGCGCCCCGGTCCTCCCAGTACGAGAGCAACGCGTCGGACAGGTGACCGAGCTCCTCCCGCGTGGCCTGGAGACGGGCACGATCCTCCATCACCGCCGCGAGCGGCACCGCGATCGACGCCACGATCGCGATGACCG
>JAGQIB010000578.1 GCA_020431545.1 Gemmatimonadota bacterium | reverse complement strand
CGCCGCCAGGCCGAGGATCACGAGGCCGGGCAGGCTGGCCTCGGCCCCGAAGGCCCCCCCGGTCCAGCGAACGGCGCCGTCGTAGGCCAGGTCGAACAGTCGGGGCGAAAGCGTGAAGCCGCTCACCGGGGCGCCCCAGACCTGCCCGAGCGTGACGTTCCACCCGACGTGAGCCCCGATCGCGAGCCCGAGATCCCCGGTGCGCCGGACCAGCCCGGCCAGCGCCGCTCCCGCCAGCAGGATGCCCAGGGCTCCGCGGGCGCTCATGGCCGGGTTCGCGGCGTGCAGCAGGGCGAAGGAACCCGCGAGGAACAGGGCGGCGAGCGGGAAGGAGGCCGCGCGGGTCAGCTCCCGGAGCCCGGGGCCGCGAAATCCGAGTTCCTCGTGCGCGGACTGGACGGCCAGGAGGAGGGCCAGGCCGAGGAACGCGCCCGGCCCGCCGGCGAGCGAAGGCGAGACTCCCTGCCAGTGAGCGGCCCCCCGGATCAGCATCCCGAGAACGACGAGCGTCGCCGCCACGCCGCCCAGCCCGAGTCCGAGTCCGAGATCGCGGGCGAAGCGACGGTCGGCGCGGAGGAGACGGGTCGGCTCGGCCCCGCCGGGCGATCGCCGGGTGTAGAGAATGACCACCAGTGCCCCGAGCGCGAGGGCCGCGCCGCCCAGCGCAAGCGCGCCCCCCGGCGGTCCCCCGCCGAAGGCGGAAGGGAGCGTGGCCCCGGGGATTCGCCAGGCGATGAGATCGCGGGCCGCCACCGGGAGAAAGTAGATCCAGAAGACGAACGCCAGCCCGCGCGCCGCGTGAACCAGTCGTCGAACGAGGCTGTCGAACTCCAGTTTCACGCGCGCGTCTCCGTGCTCGCGAGGCTCGCCCCGGGCCGACGTGGTCAGCAGTTGATCAGATCCGCGACCGGATGTGCTTCGTCCCACCACGGAAGGGTCCGGTGACGCGCCGGTCGATCGTGAAACTCGATCGAAGGAGCACAAGGATACCGCGTTTCGGCGACTACGGATCAACTTCGGCAAGACGTTTCGGTCCTGGCCCGCATCCTGCTGTAGCTCGGATGCGGAGACGAAACGCTCCGGAAGGAACGAGCGGGGCGCGTCCGGGAAAAGGACCGCCGGTGTTTGGGGGCGCCTGTGGTCCGGCTCGGCGCGCCACGCTCATCCCTCCGGAGTCTTCTACGGGAGTCGGCGGTCGAGCCGTCGGGAGGAACTCGGTGAAGCGCACGCTGACGGCACTCATGCTCGGGACGGCGTCGCTCGTCACCGTGGCGGCGCGACCCGCCCCGACGACCTTCGATCGCGTGGACACCCACCGCACGGCCGTGATCGCGACGCTCGCGCGCGGCGACACGAACGACGCGTGGCCGAACGTGCTCGTTCTGCGTGCGGCGCCCGAGGATCCGCCGCGCGTCGCCCGCAAGGCGTCCCGCGCGGCGATCGCCGACGAGACGCGTCGGTGGTTGCTCGACCTTCGACCGGCGGGGGCGATTCCTCTCCCTTCCGCTTCCGGAACTCGAGTGTCTCTCCCGGTAATCCTCCCTGACGACGAGTGAAGGAAGCTGTCCCCGCCGGTCCGATTTCGTCCGCTCTTCCGCCCCGGACCGTTCCGCCCCTGAGAGGTGCCGGCCCAAGCCGGCTGGATCCGGACCGCCGTCGCAAGCTCCCCGGACGGCGGTCCGGTCCAACCCTCTCGCAGAGACTCGCGCACCGGCACTCTCTCCGTCGCGAAATCTGACGCTCCGCTGATTCGCTTTACTTGGCGTTTGGCGCGAACTGTGCGGACATGGCCGCCCAGAGCCGTTATATTCCTCGGTGCGGCATCACCGAAGTTCACACAGAGTGAATGAAGTACCAGAACTTGAACGAGGGAGGGAGCCGATGGCGGCACCCAAGATCCTCTCGACCCCCAAGCTAGAGCGTCTCAAGGCGAAGCGAGAGGAACTGACAGCGGCCATCCAGGATCTCGACACGGAGATCAAGGAGGCGGAACGCTCCACCGGGATGCGGGCCAGCAAGGGCCAGGGCGGCGGTGGCGTCATCCTGCGTCGGCCGAATGCACGGCGGATGAACGAAGTGACCGTCAAGGACGCGATCGTGGATCTGCTGCGCGAGAAGAAGAAGCCGATGCACTACAAGGAG
>JAGQIB010000577.1 GCA_020431545.1 Gemmatimonadota bacterium | reverse complement strand
CGATCGAGGAGCCGTCGAACATCATCTCGTTGTTGTAGGCCTTCTCGAGCTGGCTGAGCGGGATCTCCACGCACTTGGAAACGCCCAGGATGTCCACGAACTGAAGCTGCAGGTAGCGGACGTTGCGTTCCCGACACTCCGCACGGATCTGATCGAGGCTCAAGGCGTCCGACATGCGGACCTCTCCTGTCGTTTTCAACTGGGCACCCCTGAGGGAAATGACTGGCACTACCGGTACGGAAGGGTTGGGGATATCCCGTTTCCGGGCGGGCGTCAAGGTCGGCGCGGCGGATCAGTCCCTACAGCCGTAAAGCCGCCAGCGCGCCCAGGTCTCGGGAGGCTCTCCCGCGTTCATGAGCGCGCGCCGAATCGCTTGTACCGCACGAACATCCGAGCCGCCCCGCGCGGCGGGCTCCGTCTCCGGAGCGATCCCCGCCTCCTCATCGGCGGGCGCTCCCACGAGCATGAGCGCGCCGCGGGCGTCGCCGACGGCGAGTCCGAGCGCGGCGGCCGACGCATTCCTCGAGTCCGGAAACGCGGCCTGGACCACCACGAGATCGCCCGGATCCCAGGCGATCTCCGTGTCCGCGGCGGCCGGGAACGCCTCCAGGCGGGAAATCCCCGTGCGCTGATTCGTCCACGCGAGTCGCGAGAACAGGGTCGATTCCCAGGTGATCGAGTAGCGGCGCATCACGTAGGGGCGGGTGTCCGCGTCGCGCTCGTCGGTCTCCATCGTGAGCAGCGCGTCGAACGGGATCGTGGCGACGTCTCCCGCCGCGGCCACGATCACGCGACGCACGCCGGTCAGATCGGATCGGAGCGGCGAGACGAGGAGACGGTACAACGTGACGCCCGCGAGCGAATCGTACGGCCAGCGGTCCGCGTCCGTCGCCCACCGCTCCAGGCGCGCGGCCATGACCCGCAGGCCCGGCGCGTCGAGTTTGCGCGCGACGACGTCTCCCGGACGCACGAGGAGCGCGTACACCACCTCGTCGCCGGAACAGAGCGCGAGCAACGCGGTGGCGCCGTCCAGCGACGCCTGCAACTCCGGGAGCGTACCGAACGGGCGCTCGGAGGAGTCCACCTCGCCCGCGAGCGACGCGAACAGTCGATCGTCGACGCGGGCGGCGATCTCGTCGACGTCTCCCGCCGCGAACGCCTCCTCGAGCTCGGACAGGCCCGGCTCGATCGCCCGCGGCTCCGCCGGCCCCGCCTTCCCGCTCCCCGCGTCTCCCGCGTCGGGCTCCGCGGCCGCAGCCACGCCCGCAGCCGCCGCCACCCCGGCCGCCACCACCAGCGCCACGGCCACCCGCCTTGCCAAGCACGCGAGGCGGGTTTCTAATGGGGCATCATGTTCGTGCCGCTCGATCGCGATTCTCAAGTTCCCCTGCCTCGCCAGATCTCGGCCTACCTGGAGGAGTTGATCCGTCGCGGTCATCTCCCCCCCGGGGCCGCGTTGCCGGCCACGCGCACCCTCGCGCGCGACCTCGGCGTGAACCGCAAGACCACCGAAGCGGCGTACGACGAACTCGCCGCCCGGCGCCTCGTGGACGTCCGGGCCGGGCAGGGAGTCACGGTGCGCCGTCGACTCCCCGACAACCCCGAGCTGGACCTGCCGTTCCGTCCGTCCCGGAGCGGCGATCCGCTGCCCGCGGAGGCGTGGGCCACGGCCGGACCGCCGCCGCCGGCGCGGGTCGATTTCGCGGGACGGGAGCCGCGTCCGTCCACGGTGCCGGCCCGCACGCTGCGGCGCGCCGTCGCCGACGTTCTGACCGAGCGTCGCACGCCGCTGTTCGGACCGCCACCCTCCCTCGGCGAGATCTCGCTCCGTCGCGCCGCGGCGCGACACCTCGCGCGGCTCGGCGTCCTCCGCGGCGCGGAGGACACGGCGATCCGGGCCACCCGCGCGGAGGCGGTCGCCGCCGTCCTGCGAAGCGTGGATGCGGTCGGCCGGGACGTTCTCGTGGCGGGCCCGCTCGATCCGGATCTCGGTCGCCCGCTGCGCGCGGCCGGCTGCCGGGTCTCGCAGGTTCCGGAGAACGTCGCGGAGGCGATCTCCGACCGACCGCCGCGCCTGCTGATCGTGCCGAGCGGGCATTCGCGCCTGCCGGGCGATCCACCGGATCCGGCCCGTCGTCGCGCGCTGCTCGACCTCGCGCGCCGACTCTCCTTCCCCGTGCTCGAGGACGTCACGGCCCTCGACGAATCACCGCCGCCGCTGCTCGCGCCCCTCGCCACACTCGACCCGAGCGGTCGCGTCCTCGTGGTCTGCGATCTCTCGGACGAGGCGGGCGGCGAGTTCTCGGCGGCGGTCATCGCCGGCCCGCCCCGGGCGATCGAGCGCTGGCGCGTCGATCCCGAGCCCTTGCCGACGTCGCGTCTCGCGCAGCACGCGCTCGCCCGGATCCTGGACGCGCCGCGTCGCGCGCGCGCCCGGGAAGCGCTGCGCGAACGTCGGCGCCTGCTGACCCCCGCGCTGCGTCGCACGATCCGGCGTCGACTGGCGGAGG